>NZ_JAOCGL010000110.1:0-11752 GCF_029842485.1 Stenotrophomonas sp. GD03777 | reverse complement strand
GCTGGCCGCGATCGATGCCGCCGCCAAGCAGTGGCGTCGCCGCCTGCGCTGCGAAGCCACGCCGCCGGCCAGCATCGAGGCCCATGAGCTGGGCGACCTGCTCGCTCATGCCTTTCCCGATCGAATTGGCTTCCAGCATCCCAGCGATCCTCTGCGCTACCTGCTGGCCAATGGCCGCAGCGCGCGCCTGCACGAGCTGAGCGACCTGCGCGGTGAGCCGTGGCTGGTGGCCAGCGAACTGCGCTTCGAGGCGCGCGATGCACTGCTGCTGCGTGCCGCACCGGTGGACGAGGATCGGCTGCGCAAGGCGTGGCCGGATCGCTTCGTCACCGAAGACGTAGTGCGCTGGGACAGCGAGCGACGCGCCCTGGTGGCACTGCGCGAGACGCGTTTCGACCGCATCGTGCTGGACAGCCGCTCGGCCGGCCGGGTCGATCCGCAGCACGCCGCGCAGGCACTGACCGGCGCGGTAGCCGAACTCGGTCTGCAGGCGCTGCCGTGGACCGAGGGCCTGCGCCAGTGGCAGGCGCGCGTCGAGTCACTGCGGCGCTGGATGCCGGAGCTGGACCTGCCCGACTGCAGCGACGCGGCCCTGCTGGCCAACCTCACGCAGTGGCTGCAACCCGCGTTCGCCGGCAAGAGCCGCCTGGACGCGCTGGATGAGGCCAGTTTCGGCGAGGCACTGAAGTCGCCGCTGGAATGGTCACAACGGCAGCTGGTCGAGCGTAATGCGCCGACCCGCATCACCGTGCCGTCCGGGCTGGAGCGGCCGATCACCTACGCGTTGGACAGCGAGAGTGGTGATCCGCTGCCGCCGGTGCTGGCGGTGAAACTGCAGGAACTGTTCGGCCTGGCCGACACGCCGCGCATCGCCGATGGCCGCGTGCCGCTGACCCTGCACCTGCTCTCCCCCGGCGGCCGCCCGCTTCAGGTCACCCAGGACCTGCGCAACTTCTGGGAAAACACCTACGCCGAAGTGAAAAAGGAAATGAAGGGCCGTTACCCGCGCCATCCATGGCCGGATGATCCGTGGACAGCCACGGCCACGCACCGGGCAAAGCCGCGCGGAACCTGAGGGCGGGGTCGGATCCATTGCATCGCAATGGGCTCTGACCCCATACACCGCGCCGGGGTCAGAGCCCTTTCCCAAAAGAAAGGGATCCGCCCCACCCTGCCTGATCCTGAATGGCTGCGGTAGAGTCACACCACGTGCGTCACCGGCTGACATACCGTTTACGGGCAACGCGCGACACTGGACTTCGACCCGAGGCAAAGGACCCCCGCATGAGCAAGCTGACCGTAATCACCGACCGCGCCCTGGAGCGCGCCCTGGAGCTGGCCCATACCGCCGGCGATGGCCTGAAGAGCGCCGGTGGCAGCCTGCGCAATGCGGACTGGATCAAGACCGGCGCCGCCATCGGCGCAGTGAAGACCGGCGGCAAGGCCGCGACCAAGTTCGTGCGCCGCAATCCGGCCGTGGCCGTGGCCGCTGCTGCGGTGGGTGTTGGCCTGCTCGGCTATGCGCTGTACCGCAAGCAGCAGAAGAAGAAGGCCGCCAATGGCCACGTGGTGAATGGGCAGGCGCAGCGCATCAGCGCGCGTGACCGCCGCAACGACACCGTCGTGGACGAGCACAGCGATATCGGCAGCGACGCGTGAATTTGCCAGGGTCGGACCCCTTCCGCGGGAAGGGCTCTGACCGCAAGGCACTGCATGAGGGCCGAACGCCGCAAGGCCTCCGGCCCTTTCTGTGTCAACCAATCTGCCGCCACTGCCCGGGCTGCAGGTCCTCCAGCCGGTACGGTCCCATCGACACCCGCACCAGTCGCAACGTCGGCAGGTTCACCGCTGCAGTCATCCGCCGCACCTGGCGGTTGCGGCCCTCGCGGACCGTGATCGCCAGCCAGCTGTCCGGCACGGTCTTGCGGAAACGGACCGGCGGATCGCGCGTCCACAGCGTCGGCGCCGGGTCGAGGCGCTCGATCTTCGCCGGCAGGGTCGGCCCATCGTTGAGCACAACGCCATCGCGCAGCTGTTGCAGCTGCTCGTCACCGGGCGTGCCTTCCACCTGCACCCAGTAGGTCTTGTCGGCCTTGTGCCTGGGGTCGGTGAGCTTGTGCGCCAGCGTGCCGTTGTCGGTCAGCAGCAGCAGGCCCTCGCTGTCATGGTCCAGGCGGCCGGCGGCATACACGCGCGGCGGCAGGCCGAACCCGGCCAGGGTCGGCCGCGGCGGCACGCTGCGGTCGGTGAACTGGCAGAGCACGTTGAAGGGCTTGTTGAAGGCGATCAGCATTGCAGGCACGGCGGGCGGCGGGTAAGGCATTGTCCCACGCCTCGCGCCAGGCGACTGTAGAACCGGAGGCAGCGGCAGGAGCCGCTGCCAACGTCGCATGCGACGGTCCGAAGGGTGCCGGTCAGGACGGCCGGCATTGCCCACGCTCGGCTGCTGTTGTGCTCCGTCGCGCCGCGCGCGATGAGCCGAGCATCGGCTCGGCTCTACAGGGCAATCCGCGCTGGCAATACGGCGTGCCGGCTTACGGCTTGATGAAGCGCAGGGTCATGCGGTCGCTTTCACCGATCGCCTGGTACTTCGCATCATCGGCCTTGTCGTGCTGGTTGGTCGGCGGCAGCGTCCACACGCCATTGGGGTGGTCCTTGGTGTCGCGCGGGTTGGCGTTGACCTCGCTGCGCGCGTCCAGCCTGAAGCCGGCGGCCTCGGCCATTGCGATCACCTGCTGCTGGCCGACATAGCCGGTGTCATCGTCGTCGGCCACGTCGGCCTTGGCGCGATGCTCGACCACACCCAGCACGCCACCCGGCTTGAGCACGTTGAAGAAGCCCTGGAACATGCCCTGCGCCTGGCCGGCCTTGCGCCAGTTGTGCACGTTGCGGAAGGTCAGCACCACGTCGGCTGAATTGGCCGGGCCGAACACCGGCTTGGCCGGATCGTAGGCGACGACGGCGGTCCTGCCGAACTGCGCGGGTGCACCGGCGTACTTCTTTTCCAGGCTGTCGCGGCTGCGCTGCTGGTAGTCGCGGCCGCGACCCTCGGGCACCGCCATCGGATCGACCACGGCAGCCACATAGTGGCCCTTGTCATGCAGCAGCGGCGCCAGGATCTCCGAGTACCAGCCGTTGCCGGGGGTGATCTCGATGACGGTCTTTCCCGGTGCCACCTTGAAGAACGACAGCGTCTGCGCCGGATGGCGGAAGCCATCGCGCTTGACGTTGTTGGCATCGCGGGTGGGCGCCTTTACCGCCGCGTCGATGGCCGGCAAGACCTCGATCTTCGCCGGTACCACCGTGGCCGGTGCAGCGAACGCGGGAACAGCGGCAAGCAGGGCCGAAGCAAGCAGCAGGCGGCAACCACGCAGGGACGAAGCAGGCATCATCGGGACGACTCCAGCGGAAGATGCGGCGAGACTAGCAGTCGCAGCGTCCCAGGTGTTCACAAAACGTTAGCGGCGAGCGCGTCGCGGAACACTGTTTTGTGGTCGTCGCCGCAGCACGGTCACACATCGCGTTCTATTCTGGAACACTTCCCCCAAGGAGTCCGTGCCCATGACGGCAACCCGCGAACTGGGCCGTTCCGGCCTGCATGTACGTCCGCTCGCCTTCGGTGGCAACGTGTTCGGCTGGAGCGCCGATGAGAAGGCCAGCTTCGCCCTGCTCGATGCCTTCGTCGATGCCGGCTTCAACCTGGTCGACACCGCCGACGTTTACTCGGCCTGGGTGCCGGGCAATGTCGGCGGCGAATCGGAGACGCTGATCGGCAAGTGGTTTGCCCGCAGCGGCAAGCGCGACAAGGTGGTGCTGGCAACCAAGGTGGCCAAGTGGGCCGAACGCCCCGGCCTGACCCCGGACAACATCAATGCGGCGGTCGAGGATTCGCTGCGCCGGCTGCAGACCGACGTGATCGATCTGTACCAGGCCCACGAGGATGACGAGTCGACGCCGCTGGAAGCCACGCTGGCCGCATTCGGCCGCCTGATCGAGGCCGGCAAGGTGCGTGCGATCGGTGCTTCCAACTACAGCGCCACGCGCCTGGCCGATGCGCTGAAGGTGTCCACCGACTACAAGTTGCCGCGTTACGAAACCCTGCAACCGGAGTACAACCTGTATGACCGCGCCGGCTACGAAAAGGAACTGGAACCGCTGGTGCAGCGCGAGCAGATCGGTGTGATCGGCTACTACGCGCTGGCCAGTGGCTTCCTCAGCGGCAAGTACCGCACGCCGGCCGATGCCGCCAAGAGCCCGGCGCGTGGCGAGACGGTGGTGAAGCGCTATCTGAACCCGCGCGGCCTGCGCATCCTGCAGGCGCTGGATGACGTAGCCAGCAAGCACAGCGCCAGCGCTGCGCAGATCGCACTGGCCTGGCAGATCGCGCGGCCGTCGATCACCGCGCCGATCGTCAGCGCCACCAGCGTCGAACAGCTGCACGACCTGCTGGCCGCAGCCAACGTATCGCTGAGCGTGCAGGATGTCGCGCAGCTGGATGCCGCCAGCGCCGAATCATGAGACCCGGTTGTGCCGGCCGCTGGCCGGCATGACACAGTCAGGTAGTGCCGGTCGCTGGCCGGCATCGCGCGGTAAAGAAGGAAATAATTGAACAAAATGGTTGCGCGCGACTAAATCGTGGTTTATCGTGCGCACCTCGTTTCAACACCCACGGGAAACTTCCCTTGAACGCGCATTCCGTCGCCATCGCCAAACTGCTGCCATGCCTGCGCATGGACCGGCCGGCGCGCGCGTTCGGCAAGGAAGACCAGCTGACAACGGCCTGATGCCCGCCCTGCGGAGATCGGCCACCCCGATCTCCGAGGCCTGACGACGCCCTCGGAACGCAAGTCCCGGGGGCGTTTTCGTTTGCGTCGGCACAAGGACCCGCGATGCCAGAACTGCACCCCGCGCGGCGACCCGCCGCTCACTGATCCAGGTTTTTCTGCCGCGCCGGAGGATTTTCTCCGCGTGCACGGCAACGCCTGGACATTATCTGCATCGCACCCAAACATTATCGCTCGCCGATAATGTCGGTGGCCTGCACCCTCGACTACCAACGGTCCCGTTTCAACCACGGGCTGGTGCGCGCGGCGTTGCCGTGGCGTATGCCGGAGGTCGCGGACATGCCATCGCCTGGATCGCCTGCTGGAGGCAGGCGCCGGTTCGCCGGTACGCGGTTCGATTCCGCGCGGTTCACCACTGGATAGCTCAGTCGGGTAGAGCAACGGATCCTGATTCCGTCTGTCGTGGGTTCGACTCCCACTCCAACCACATGACCTGTCACGTCATGACTTGAAGCAACACCTGGGGCGCAAGCCCCAGCGGCCATCGTCGCCGTCCACGGTCACTGCCTTCGGGCGGGGGCGTGGAAGGCAACGGACCGCACGCCGGGCCTCGGCCCGCTGTCACTGCCAGCCACGTTCCGCCCCGGTGCTGCCTGCCGGGAACGACGATGGCAGCACTGCCGGTGCACCGAAGGCTCCGCGCGCGGACCGTCCGCCGATGGCCGCCCTCTTCCGCTGCCTGCACGTGGTGTGCAGGCGGCCCCGCCACGACCCGATCGACCCGGGTCATGGCGATTCATCCGCAACGGGTCGAACCACCAGAGCCATACAAGGAGAGACTCCCATGTTCTGGACCATCAAGGTCGTGATCGGCGACGGCGAGCGCGGCCTGGTGTATCGCAACCGTCGTTTCCAGCAGATCCTGCTGCCGGGCGTGCACCGCCTGTCGCCGTTCGGCGGCCGCCCGCAGGTGGACATCCACACCGCATCGAAGGGCGCGGCCTACACCGGCAGCGACCAGGACAGCCTGATCGAGGCACTGGGCGCGCGGTTGGACACGCACTTCGTGCTGGCCAACGTCGGCGCCAGCGAAGTTGGCCTGTTGCTGCGCAATGGCCGCATCGATGAAGTGCTTCCGCCGGGCAGCCGCCGCCTGTACTGGCGCGGTTCTGTCGACACCCAGGTGCGCGTGATGGCACTGGGTGACGAGCCGCGCGTCCCGGCGGACGTGCAGCAGCGGCTGGGCCAGCTGGGCGTGCTGCCGCGTGTGGCGGTGATCAGCACCGTGCCGAGCGAGTCGGTGGGCCTGCTGTTCATCGATGGCACGCTGCGGCAGACGCTGGACGCCGGCCTGCACGCGTTCTGGAACTTCAACGGCAACGTGTCGGTGGAGCGTGTGGAGCTGCGTGCGCGGTCGCTGGACGTGTCCGGCCAGGAGCTGCTCAGCCGCGACAAGGTGACCCTGCGGGTGAACCTGGCCGCGACCGTGCAGGTGGTCGACCCGGTGCGCGCACACCGCTCGCTCAGCAATGCTGATGAGTTCATCTATCGTCAGCTGCAGTTCGGCCTGCGCCAGGCGATTGCCGCGCGCAGCCTGGACGAGCTGCTGGGTGACAAGGCGGCACTGGACGGTGAGATCGCCGCCCATGTGCAGGCCGCGATCGAGGGCCACGGTGTACGTCTGCTTGGCGTGGGCATCAAGGACGTGATCCTGCCGGGCGAGATGAAGGAGATTCTCAACGGCGTGGTGCTGGCCGAGAAGCAGGCCCAGGCCAGCGTGATCCGCCGCCGCGAGGAGGCCAATGCCACCCGTTCGCAGCTCAACACCGCAAAGCTGATCGAGGACAACCCGGTGTTGATGCGCCTGAAGGAGCTGGAGGCGCTGGAGAAGGTCACCGAGAAGATCGACAAGCTCACCGTGTTCGGCGGCCTGGACGGCGTGCTGAAGCAGCTGGTGACGATCAGGTAGGGGCTCGCGGTGGCGCAGGGACGCGCCGCCGGCCCATCAAGGACATACACGAAGACATGGACACTCAATACAATTATCAATGGCTGCATGCCGAGGGCAGCACGCCGATCAAAGGCTGGGTCAACGGCGTGCCACTGGAGGCGCAGGCGCATGAGCAGCTGCGCAACATCGCCGCGATCCCGTTCGTCGGGCCGTGGGTGGCGGTGATGCCGGACGTGCACCTGGGCAAGGGCGCGACCGTCGGCTCGGTGATCCCGACCCGCGGTGCAATCATCCCGGCGGCGGTCGGCGTCGACATCGGCTGCGGCATGGCGGCCGTGCGCACCACGCTGCGCGCCAACGACCTGCCCGATGACCTGCGGCAGCTGCGCAACAGCATCGAGCGCAGCATCCCGGTCGGCAACGGGCGCGGCGGCGAGCATCAGCGCATGCCCGACAGCATCCACACCCGGCTGGTGCAGTCCGGGCTGGCCGTCGGCCTGGAGAAGATCAAGGACAGGCACCGCAGGATCCGCACCGACAAGCTCGACCGCCAGCTCGGTACGCTGGGTGGCGGCAACCACTTCATCGAACTGTGCCTGGACGAGACGGATACGGTGTGGGTGATGCTGCACAGCGGGTCGCGCGGTACCGGCAACCTGATCGGTACCTACTTCATCGAGAAGGCGCGCGAGGAACTGGCCCGGCGCGTGCTGGGCTTCCACCTGCCGGACAAGGACCTGGCGTTCTTCATGGAAGGCGAGCCGCTGTTCGATGACTACGTCGAAGCCGTGTCGTGGGCACAGGACTACGCCCGGCAGAACCGCGAGGCGATGATGTCGCGCGTGCTGGCCGAGATGCGCCACCGGCTGCCGAAGTTCCAGCTGGCGGCGATGGCAGTGAACTGCCACCACAACTACGTGCAGAAGGAAACGCACCACGGACAGGAGCTGCTGGTGACGCGCAAGGGGGCCGTCAGTGCCCGCGAGGGTGAGCTGGGCATCATTCCCGGCAGCATGGGCACGCGCAGTTACATCGTGCGTGGCAAGGGCAACGCGGACAGCTTCAACAGCTGCAGCCACGGTGCCGGCCGGGTGATGAGCCGTGGCGCCGCGCGCCAGCAGATCACGCTGGCCCAGCATCGCGAGGCCACCGCGCATGTGGAATGCCGCAAGGACAGCGGCGTGCTGGACGAGTCACCGGCCGCGTACAAGTCGATCGACGATGTGATGGCCGCGCAGTTGGACCTGGTCGACGTGGTGCACACGCTGCGCCAGGTGTTGTGCGTGAAGGGGTAATGGAGCGGTGCCGGCCAAGGCCGGCACCCACCGCACCCAATTGCAGTAGATCCACGCCATGCGTGGATGGAACGGCGCCGACCAAGGTCGGCCTCTACCTGTGCAACGTTCAGCGCGCGCTGCTGTCCTCGGCCACCAGCGCGTGGTGCACGCCGATACCTGCCCGCACGCCCTCGGCAGCGGCCAACGTGATGTTGCCGACCGTGGTCGCATCGCCTGCGGCATACACGTTCGGCACCGAGGTCTGCTTCATCGCATCGACCTCGATCAGCACGCCCAACGGGCTCTCGGCCAGCACGCAGCCGAGCTGCTGCACCAGCGGCGTGGCCATCGCCTGGGTGGCCGGCACGAACAGCGCACGCTGGGCGATGCGGCGGCCATCGGCCAGCTCCACTTCCAGCCAGGTCGGCTGGTCGCCCTGCACGCCCAGCACCGGCGACGTCTCGATCCGCACGCCACGCTGCTGCATGGCAGCCCGTTCCTCATCGGTGATCGGCAGGCCCTGGCTGAAGAAGGTGACATTGCCCCAGTCGGCAAAGAGCGGCGCCTTGCCGGCGGACATCGGATGCCCACCAAGCAGCCCGATGGCGCCACCGCCCACTTCGTAACCGTGGCAATAGGGGCAGTGCAGCACGGTGCTGCCCCAGCGCTCGGCCAGCCCGGGCAGCTCCGGCAGCTGGTCGGCGATACCGCTTGCCAGCAGCAGCTTGCGCGCGGCGAGCACCTGCCCATCGGCGGTTCGCACTTCCACACCCTCTGCGCCGGCGGTAGCCTGCACGGCCTCGGCATGCACCCAGCGCACGCTGGGGTAGTCCAGCAGCTGCTGGCGCGCGGCCTTCAGCAGCTCGGCACCGCTGATGCCATCCAGCCCCAGCACCCCGTGCGAATGGCTGGCGAAACGATTGCGCGGCAAACCGGCGTCGATGACGGTGACCGGGCGGCGGGCACGGGCCAGGATCAGGCCCGCAGCAATGCCGGCATAACTGCCGCCGACGATGAGCACATCAGGATTCATGGTGACCTTCCAGGGAGCGGTGATGGGCGAGGTGGCGGGCGAAGTCGGCGCCGAGCTTGTCCAGTGTGGTCGCCCGCAGGCGCTGTTCGAGCAAGCGCTGTGCTTCGCGTGCACCCTCCAGCAAAGCGCTGTTGACCAGCTGCTGGATCGGGCAGCCGCCGCCGGAATCGCGGGCGCCGACCTGCACCAGCGGTGGTGCGCCCACAGCCAGATAGATGTCATGCAGGGTGATCGTTGCAGCATCACGGGCCAGGTGGCTGCCACCGCCATGGCCACGGGCGCTGCGAACCAGGCCCGCCCTGTGCAGCTGCGCCAGCAGGCGGCGGATCACCACCGGATGGGTCGGCAGGCAGGACGCCAGCTGCTCGGAGGTGCGCGGGCCGTCCTGGCCGACCAGATGCGCCATCACGTGCAGGGCGTCGGAGAGCGGGTTCGCGGTCTTCATGTAACTACGATAGTTACATTTATATCCCCTGTCCAGGGTCCACATTCGTTCCATACGGACACATTTGTCCTATGAAACAGTTCCTTCACATCACTAAACGAAACGCTAATGTGATTTCCGTCGCACTTCAGCGGGAGCTTGGCGGGTCGATACCGCAATGCCCCTTCCCGAGAGTGCTTCCCCATGAATGCGTCTGTCCGTGCTCCGCGCCTGCAGTCCAAGCTGCTCGGCGCGGTGTCTGTTGGCTTGGCCGTGGTCCTGCTGTGCGCGCTGGCTGGCCTGGCCTCCGCCTGGTTCAAGTTGTCCACCGAGGTTCCGCCCGAAGTCACGCACAGCCGCGACGCCGAACGCCTGCAGCGTGAGTTCCGCGGCCAGGTGCAGGAATGGAAGAACGTGCTGCTCCGCGGCCACGACGACGCGTTGCGTCAGCGCCACCTGGACGCTTTCGACAACGAAGGCCGCCTGGTCGAACGGCTGGCCAAGGGCCTGGTGACCAGCCCGGACGCGCGCACGCGTGAACTGGCGCAGGCGTTCGTTGGCCTGCACGCGCAGCTGCAGCAGGACTATCACGCGGCGCTGCAGGCATTTGCCGCGGCCGGCTACGATCCGGCCGCCGGCGACAACCTGGTGCGCGGCAAGGATCGCGCGGTGGCGACCGCTCTGGATGCACTGAGCGCGCATGCCACGCAGGTGGCCGAAGCGGCGCTGGCGGCACGTGCGCAGCAGGCGCGGCAGACCCTGCTGCTGTGCGCGTCACTGACGGTGCTGGCCGCGGTGCTGTTGCTGATCGGCCTGGCCTGGTGGCTGCGGCGCGCCGTGGTGCAGCCGGTACTGGCGGTGGAAGCCGCTGCACGCGCAGTGGCTGCCGGCGACCTGCAGCACGTGGTGCAGGTGCGCAGCCGCGACGAGATCGGACGCCTCGCCCAGGCGATGCAGGCGTTGCAGTCCACGCTGCGCGGCGTGCTGGATGCACAGGCCGCGATGGCCCAGGCGCACGAGGCCGGCACGATCAGCCATCGCATGGACGCCGCTGCCTTCCCCGGCGCGTTCGGCACCATGGTGGCCGACTGCAACACGCTGGTCGACGCACACATCCGGGTGAAGATGCGCGCGATCTCGATCATGGGCCGCTACGCCGTCGGCGACCTCAGCCAGGACATGGAACGCCTGCCCGGCGAGAAGGCAGTGATCACCGAAGCGCTGGATGCGGTCAAGCACAACCTCGGTGCGATCAACGGCGAAATCCGCCGCCTGGCCGAAGCGGCGGCCGCCGGTGACTTCAGCCAGCGCGGCGACAGTGCGCGCTTCGAGCATGATTTCCATGCGATGGTCGAGGGCCTCAACCGCCTGATGCAGACTACCGAGCTGAACCTGGGCGAGGTCTCCAGCATGCTGCGTGCCATCGCCGGCGGCCGCCTCGGCGCGCGCATGCACGGCGATTTCCAGGGCGTGTTCGCGCGCATCGCCGGCGATGCCAACACCACTGCCGCGCAGCTGGCAACTATCGTCAGCGACATCAAGCATGCCTCCGGCAACATCCATACCGCTGCCGCAGAGATTGCCGCCGGCAACAATGACCTGTCGCGCCGCACCGAACAGCAGGCCGCCAATCTGGAAGAGACCGCGGCATCCATGGAAGAGCTGACCTCCACCGTGCGCCAGAATGCCGAGCACGCGCGCCAGGCCAACCAACTGGCGATCGGTGCACAGAGTGTCGCCTCACACGGTGGCAGCGTGGTCGGGCAGGTGGTGGCGACCATGGGTGCGATCGAAACGTCGTCGCGGCAGATCGCCGAGATCATCAGCGTGATCGATGGCATCGCGTTCCAGACCAACATCCTGGCGCTGAACGCTGCGGTGGAAGCGGCACGCGCCGGTGAGCAGGGCCGCGGATTCGCGGTTGTCGCCAGCGAAGTGCGCACCCTGGCGCAGCGCTCTGCGGCGGCGGCAAAGGAGATCAAATCGCTGATCGAGGCGTCGGTGGAACAGGTCGGTGAGGGTGCGCAGCGCGTGCGCGAGGCCGGTGACACCATGGCCGAGATCGTCGCCTCGGTGCAGCGCGTGACCGACATCATGGCCGAGATCTCCGCGGCGTCGCAGGAGCAGAGCGCAGGCATCGAACAGGTCAGCCAGACGGTGATCCAGATGGACGGCACCACCCAGCAGAACGCCGCGCTGGTGGAAGAAGCCAGCGCCGCGGCGCGCAGCCTGGAACAGCAGGCGAACCGGTTGATCGATGCGGTGGATGTGTTCGACCTGTCG
>NZ_JAOCGL010000011.1:0-64272 GCF_029842485.1 Stenotrophomonas sp. GD03777 | reverse complement strand
GGCAGTAACCCAGAGCCGCCTTTGACGTTGCAGTTGCAGTTAAGCCTGCCGCAGGCAGCGCCCGCGGCCGCCGCCGCAAGCAAACCCCTTAGATCTTCTTTGCCAGCGCCTCGGCCAGGCCGGTGTAGCTGCCCGGGGTCATCTCGAGCAGACGCTGCTTCGCATCCGTCGGCAGCTCCAGCCCCTGCACGAACGCACGCATCGACTCGGCCGTGATCCCCTGGCCGCGGGTCAGCGCCTTCAGCTGCTCGTACGGGTTCGGCAGGCCATGGCGGCGCATCACCGTCTGCACGGCCTCGGCCAGCACTTCCCAGGCCGCGTCCAGATCCGCATCCAGGCGCTGCGGGTTCACCTCCAGCTTGCCCAGGCCCTTGGCCAGCGAATCCAGTGCCACCTGGCTGTGGCCGAACGCGGTGCCCAGCGCACGCAGCACGGTGGAATCGGTCAGGTCACGCTGCCAGCGGCTGATCGGCAGCTTCGCGCTGAAGTGCTCGAACAGGGCGTTGGCGATGCCGAAATTGCCTTCCGCATTCTCGAAGTCGATCGGATTGACCTTGTGCGGCATCGTCGACGAGCCGACTTCGCCTTCCTTCAGGCGCTGCTTGAAGTAGCCCAGCGAGATGTAGCCCCAGATGTCGCGGGCCAGGTCGATCAGGATGATGTTGGCGCGGCGTGCGGCATCGCCGATCTCGGCCACGTTGTCGTGCGGCTCGATCTGCGTGGTGTACGGGTTGAATACCAGGCCCAGGCCGGTCACGAAGCGCTCGGCGAAGGCAGGCCAGTCCACGTCCGGGTAGCTGGCGATGTGGGCGTTGTAGTTGCCGACCGCACCGTTGATCTTGCCGGTCAGTTCGACCGCGGCAATCTGCCTGCGCTGGCGCTCCAGGCGGGCGACCACGTTGGCCAGTTCCTTGCCCAAGGTGGTCGGCGAGGCGGTCTGGCCGTGGGTGCGCGACAGCATCGGCTGGCCGGCCTGGGCGTGGGCCAGGCTGCGCAGGGTGCTGGCGATGCCGTCCAGGGTCGGCAGCAGCACTTCACGGCGGGCCTGTTCCAGCATCAGGCCGTAGCTGAGATTGTTGATGTCTTCGCTGGTGCAGGCGAAATGCACGAATTCCAGCGCCGGAGCCAGCTCGGCGTCGTCCTTCAGCTGTTCCTTGATGAAGTACTCCACCGCCTTGACGTCATGGTTGGTGGTGCGCTCGATCTCCTTCACGCGTGCAGCCTGGGCCGGGCTGAAGCTGGCGGCCAGGGCGCGCAGGCGGGCGACGGCGGCGTCGGAGAACGGGGCCAGTTCGACGATGCCCGGCTCGGCGGCCAGCGCCAGCAGCCATTCCACCTCGACCGTGATGCGGGCCTTGATCAGGCCGTACTCGGAGAAGATCGGGCGCAGGGCGTCGACCTTGCCGGCATAGCGGCCATCGAGCGGGGACAGGGCGAGCAGGGCGGAATCGGACATGTCGGCAGGGCTGGGGCGAGCGGCGGGGGCCATATTCTACGACGCGCCGGTCAGGTAGTGCCGGCCGCTGGCCGGCAACCACGCCCGGCCTACGCTTCCATGGATTGCCGGCCAGCGGCCGGCACTACCCCTGCGCGTGCACAACGGCCGTGCAGACGGAACGATCTGGCCCGCGCTCGTCATCCCACGCTGCGGGCAAGGGAGTATCGTTGGCGCAGCCGCCAGCCCGGGAAGCGACACCCTGCCAGCCGCCGCTTCCCTTTCCCCAACTGAAGTAGTGCGGAGTTGATGCAATGAGCAAAGCTGCAAGCAAGGGTTTCAGAATCGAACACGACAGCATGGGCGAGCTGCAGGTGCCTGCCGACGCCCTGTGGGGCGCGCAGACCCAGCGTGCCGTGCAGAACTTCCCGGTGTCGGGCCAGCGCATGCCGCGCGGTTTCATCCGTGCCCTGGGCCTGGTCAAGGGCGCCGCCGCGGGCGTCAACGCGGAGCTGGGCCATCTGCCGAAGAACGTGGCCAAGGCCATCCAGACCGCTGCCGCCGAAGTGGCCGCCGGCAACTGGGATGCGCAGTTCCCGATCGATGTCTACCAGACTGGTTCGGGCACGTCGTCGAACATGAATGCCAATGAGGTCATCGCCACACTGGCCAACCGTGCCGGCAAGGCGGGCAAGACCGCCGTGCACCCCAATGACCACGTCAACCAGGGGCAGAGCTCCAACGACGTGATTCCGACCGCGCTGCGCGTGTCGGCGGTGTTGGCGACGCATGAGCAGCTGCTGCCGGCGCTGGTGCACCTGCGCAAGACCCTGGACAAGAAGGGCCGCAGCCTGCGCAAGGTGGTCAAGACCGGCCGTACCCACCTGATGGACGCGATGCCACTGACCTTCGAGCAGGAGTTCGGCGCATGGTCGGCACAGCTGGCCTCGGCGCAGGAGCGGATCGAAGACAGCCTCAGGCGCGTGCGCCGCCTGCCGCTGGGTGGCACCGCCATCGGCACCGGCATCAATGCCGACCCGCGCTTCGGCGCGCAGGTGGCCAAGGCACTGAAGCAACAGACCGGTTTCAAGTTCGACAGCGCCGAGAACAAGTTCGAGGGCCTGGCCGCGCAGGATGATGCCGTGGAACTGTCGGGCCAGCTCAATGCACTGGCCGTGGCGCTGATCAAGATCGCCAATGATCTTCGCTGGATGAATGCCGGTCCGCTGGCCGGGCTGGGCGAGATCGAACTGCCGGCGCTGCAGCCGGGCAGCTCGATCATGCCGGGCAAGGTCAACCCGGTGATTCCGGAAGCGACCGTGATGGCCTGCGCGCAGGTGATCGGCCACCACACGGCAATCACCGTGGCCGGGCAGACCGGAAACTTCCAGCTCAACGTCACCCTGCCGCTGATCGCGGTGAACCTGCTCGATGGCATCGGCCTGCTGGCCAATGTGTCGCGGCTGCTGGCCGACAGCGCGATCGCCGGGTTGAAAGTGCGCGAGGACCGTGTGGCCGAAGCGCTGGCGCGCAATCCGATCCTGGTCACGGCATTGAATCCGATCATCGGCTACGAGAAGGCCGCGGCCATCGCCAAGCGTGCCTACAAGGAACAACGCCCGGTGTTGGACGTGGCACTGGAAGACAGCGGGCTGGAGGAGGCCGAATTGCGGCGCCTGCTGGATCCGACCGCACTGACCGCAGGTGGCATCCAGGCTGGCGGTGGTGGCGCCGGCGGTTGATCTGCTGGTTGTAGAGCCGAGCCCATGCTCGGCTCAGGTTCCGGGCAGCAGCCGAGCATAGGCTCGGCTCTACAAGAGGAAACGCCGCCCTGGGGCGGCGTTTCTGCTTCAGCGACGGTCGGCGACGATGTTGCCGAACGTGTCGGTGTAATCCTTGAACTCGGGTATGCGCTGGACCAAGTCCGCCGGAATCACTTCCATGCCCTCCGGCGGCTGGATCTTCACCGGTTGCATGTTGGGATCGGCCGGGGCGGCGACCAGGGTGTTCTGGCGCAGCACCTGCAGCTTGCCGAACATCGTCTGCAGCATCTGCTTCTGCCCCTGGTCCAGCGGGATCTGGATCTCGTCCACCTTCATCGTGCCATCGCCGAGGATGATGATGTTCGGTGCCGGCGGGCGACGCACGGTCACCATGCCTTCGCTGACGGAAATCTTGGGCTTGCCGCGCTCGGCGCGGTGATTGCGGTAATCCTTGTCACAGCCGACCAGGCCCAGGCAGAGCAGGGCGGCCAGCAGCAGGAACAACTTCTTCATGGCATTCGGTTCGGGGGCGTCCGGGGCCGCCATTGTAAGCCGGTCGGCACGTGACGGCCGGCAGCGGGGCGCCGCTGCCGGCCGGGTGCGCTGATCTGTCACAGGCCTAGCGCTGGACCACGGTGTCCTTGCCGCAGTCGTCGACGTCACTCTGGTCCATTGTGGCGTAGGGCTTGAACGCGGGCAGCGAAGCGGCCAACGCCTGCTGGCTGGCCAGCATCGCCGGCATGCGGTTGCAGATGCGCTTGGCCTGGGCTTCGATCTTCTCCGCCTCGGCATTGATCCGCTTCTCGATGCCCTCGCTGTCGCCGCTGAAGATGCCCTTCAGGGCCTCTCCGGCAGCACTGGCGCCGAGCTTGGCACCGGCCAGGCCGACATCCATGCCGTCCATTGCAATGGCGACCACGTGGCCGCGGTACTCCTGCAGTTGGCGGCGCTGGGTTTCGTTGGCGGCCACTTCCTTGCCGGCGATCAGCAGGCGGCCATCCGGGGTGATCTCGGCACGCGGCTGCTTGTCGGCCGAGATCTTGATGTTGCCCTCGGTGATGTCCTTGCGGGCATCGTCCATGGCCTCCTTGACAGTCTGGCCGACGCCGCTGGTGGCCTCGGCGACGCTCTTGCCGATGGTCTTGTCGGGTGCGGAAGAAGTGCCGCCGCAGGCGATCAGCGGCAGGCACAGCAGGGTGGCAGGCAGCACGCGCAGCAGATTCATGGCAGTTTCCTCGATCGATCCGTTAGCGGTTACTTCTTACGGGGCAGGGTGACGGTGCCACTGACGTTGCGGTGGCCGACATCGCCGCTGCCGCTGTGGTCGACGGTCAGGCTGCCGCGCACGCCATCGACCTGGATGTCCCCCGAGCCGTGGCTGCGCACATGCACATTGCCGCCGATGTCGGACAGATCAACATCGCCCGAGCCGACCACACCGACCTCGACGTTGCCTTGCACGCGCTTGAACCCGATGTCGCCGGAACCGACCGTGTCCAGTCGTGCGTTGCCGCGGACATCGCTGATCTTCAGGTCACCCGAACCGACAGTGCCGGTGACCGCATCGCCACCGATGTTGCGCACCTTGACGTCGCCGGAACCCAGCGAAAGCAGGTTCAGCGAACTGCCGCCATCAATGTCCAGGTCGCCCGAACCCACCGCTGCGTGGATGCTGCCGCGGGTGCCACGCACGATGGCATCACCGGAGCCGACATCCACGCTCAGCGACTGCGCGTTGTCTACGCTGGCGTCGCCGGAGCCGACCTTCAGCTGCAGGGGCAGGTTGTCCGGCACGCTGCCACGGATGTCCAGCCAGGCGTAGCTGCTGCCCAGGCTGATGCCGCTGTCGCGGCCCTCGCGGCGCAGGCTCACCACCAGCTTGTCGCCCACCCTGCGCTGGTCCAGTACCAGCTGGTCCAGCCATTCCTGGCTGGACGCGCAGGCGCGGCCATCGAGCTGGCCAGTGCCCTTGCCGGCGACGACCTTCAGGTCGTGCTGGTTGACCTCGAGCACCACAGCCCTGGCACCGGCCACATCCAGCTTCAGCGTGCGGGCGGCGGTGAACTTGCAGTTCGGAGCATCGGTGGCCAGCGCCGACAGCGGCAACAGCAACAACGCAGAACAGGCGAGCAGGGAACGCATGGGTGGTGCCTCCGGGTGGATGGAATCAGATCTCGCCGGCGCGCTTGCGCAGACGGATGGCAAGGACGATGAACACGGCGCCGACGGCGGCGCCGATCCACAGTTCCGGCATCGCCAGTGACTTCAGCTGCGAGGCCGGCGACATCAGGCTGACCACCGATTCGAGGTCGCGACGCGTGCCTTCCTCGGCGCTGAGGCGATACACCAGGTCCGTGCCCGGTACGCCGCCCAGCAGCAGCCGGCCAACGATGTTCTGCCAGAACCAGCCCGTGGTCAGGCCGATCAGCGGCATCACCTTGGTCGTGCTGACGATGACGCCGGCGAACAGCGGCAGCATCACCGCCCACAGGAACGGCTTGCTGCGGGCCCAGGACGAGCACAGCAGCAGCCAGCCGGCGGTGGGCAGGGCCCACAGGGCGTAGACCGGGATCCAGGCCAGGTGGCCGGCGGCCAGGGTCAGCGGGCTGGCCGGGCCCCAGATCAGGGTCATCGGGCTGCCGCCGTGCATCAGCGCGACGATGCTGATCACCAGCATGAAGCCGAACATGGTGATGATGCCGGCGATCACCGCGATCAGCGGGGCCACGATCAGTGCGCTGATCACCTTGGACAGCACGGTCTGGGTATCCGACAGCGGCAGTGACTTCCAGAACAGGATGCTGCGGTCGCGGCGGTCGTCGTACAGGGCACCCAGGCAGTAGAAAAACACCACGAAGGCCAGTACCAGGAACGGCCAGGCCGAGCTGAGCACCAGGGTCAGGTCGAGGCCGTTGCCGAGGTCAGCCAGATCCTTGGCACTGATGTCGCGGGTCAGCAGGGCCAGGTCCAGGCCGTTGATGTTCACGTCTTCGCCGTCGATGTGCAGGCCACCATCACGCGCGGCCCGGTGCAGGGCGAACAGGCCGAAGGCGATGCCGATGGTGCTCATCACCAGCGAGATCAGGCCGGCGATCAACGGTGCATACAGGAAACCGCCACGGTTCTCCCAGTACTCGCGCTTGAGCAGCCAGCGCAGGGTGCCCATCGGGCTGACGGGGTGGTTGACGGCATTCATGCGTAGGTCCCCTTCATGATGGCGACGAACAGATCGGCCAGGCCCGGGCTGCGGGTCTCGCCAAGCGTGGAAAGCTGGGCGCGCGGCACGCCATCGAACAGCATCACGGTCTTGCCGAACGCCAAGCTGCGCTCGTCGATCGGCTTCAGCGCACGCGCGGTCTCCAGCTGGTCGGCGTTGACCAGCAGCTCGGTGTAGCGCTGGCCGACATCGTCCATGTCCGCGTCGAGCACGATGCGGCCATCACGGATGAACATGACGTCGCTGAGGATGTGCTCGATCTCTTCCACCTGATGGGTGGTGACGATGATGGTCTTCTGTTCGTCGAAATAGTCCTCCAGCAGGCGCTGGTAGAACTCCTTGCGATAGAGGATGTCCAGGCCGAGAGTGGGCTCGTCCAGCACCAGGATGCGGGCGTCGATGGCCATCACCAGCGCCAGGTGCAGCTGCACGATCATGCCCTTGGACAGTTCGCGCACGCGCTGCTTCGGTTGCAGCTTGGTATTGGCCAGGAAGCGCTCGCAGCGGGCCCGGTCGAAGCGCGGGTGCACGCCGGCGACGAAGTCGATCGCCTCGCGCACCTTCAGCCAGCGCGGCAGCACGGCGACGTCGGCGATGAAGCAGATGTCATTCATCAGCTCGTCGCGATGCAGTCGCGGATCGCGGCCGAGCACGCTCAGGTCGCCTTCCACCGAGGTGAGGCCGAGGATGGCCTTCAGTGCGGTGGTCTTGCCGGCGCCGTTGGGGCCGATCAAGCCGACGATGCGCCCGCTCGGAATGCTGAAGCTGGCGTTGTCGAGGGCTACCGTGGTCCTGTAGGCCTTGCGCAGGCCTCGCGCGGTGATGACGGGTTCGCTTGCAGTGCTGTTCATCAGACGTTCCCCTGGGGCAGCAATTCGTCGAGGCTCAGGCCCAGGCGCTGAATGCGCTCCAGCACCGCGGGCCATTCTTCGTTGAGGAAGCGCTCGCGCTCGCTGCTGCGCAGCTGCGTGGCCGCCTGCTCGGTCATGAACATGCCCAGGCCGCGGCGCTTCTCGACCAGGCCTTCATCGGCCAGTTCCTGGTAGGCGCGCGAAACGGTGATGGGGTTGAGTTGATAGTCGGCGGCCACCTGGCGCACCGAAGGCAGGGCATCGCCCGGCTTCAGGATTCCGTCGAGCATCATGGCGATCACGCGCTCCTTCAATTGACGGTAGATGGGAGCGCCGTCGCTCCACTGGATGTCGCTCATATTCAGCTCCGTGGGGTCAGCGGCTGGGCGAACGAGAAATACGGCATGGACAGGGAGCTGTGCAGCCGACGCGGGGGAGGGGGGGAGGAATCGGCGTTCCCGGCCGGTGCAGCGGTTGCGTCCTGCGCACTATCGGGAGAGGCGGGGGTGGTGGGCGTGGCCAGCCAGGCCAGCACGATCAGGGTCGAAACAGCAGCGGCCGCGGGTGCGGTGAGGTTGCGACGGATGCGGGCGTTCACGGCTTCCCCCTGTCTCAGGTGACTGGTGTTGTATGCAACTATAACACCGGCACGCCTGGGTGCAACCCCCTGCCGTCCCCAACTGATGGCAGGGGTGGTCAAATTGCTGAAATATCCTCTTATCCATTTGATTGGAAAGGGAAATAAATTTGATGTGCGGGCTGGTCCAGTTCCGCCTGCCATTCAGTGTTGTCCATGCTATGTCATCACTGCGCCGTCGTTGGCAAGGCCAGCGGGAAGACGCCACGCCGCGCAAAGCCGCTGGCGCTTGCCGCAACGGGGGGGCGGGGGGCGGTGCTATAGTTCGGCCGATTCCCGGCCGCTACCGGCCGGCCCTGTGAATGGCTACCGCGGACCGCTCTCGATGCCCCTGCCGACCGTTATCCCGCGCCGCCTGCGCGGCCTGTCCCTGCTGACCCTGCTGGTGGCCGGCCTGGCCGGTTCCGGCCATGTGCTGGCGGCCGATCTGCTGGACCTGGAGTACCGCCCACTGGCCAGCAAGCAGCAGGTCAACCTGCAGCAGCGCTACCACGGGCAGGTACTGCTGGTGGTCAATACCGCAAGCAAGTGCGGCTATACCCCTCAGTACGAAGGCCTGGAGGCGCTGCAGAAGCGTTATGCCGGCCGCGGCTTTGCCGTGCTCGGTTTCCCGTCCAACGATTTCAAGGGCCAGGAGCCCGGTGACGAAAAGCAGATCCAGGATTTCTGCACGCTCACCTACGGCGTCAGGTTCCCGATGTTCGAGAAGGTGCATGTCGTCGGTGCACAGGCCACGCCGCTGTACCAGAGGCTGACCGCGGCCACCGGCGTGGCGCCGGGCTGGAACTTCCACAAGTACCTGGTCGGCCGCGATGGCAAGGTCATTGCCCAGTTCGCCAGCAAGGTAACGCCGGACGATCCGCAGCTGACCGCCGCCATCGACAAGGCGCTGGCCGCAGCCGCCACGCATTGATATCCGGCACGGATGCCTCGACATCGACGGCATGCGTGCGACAATGTTTCTTTTCGCGCCGACGTCGGCGCCCAGACACTTCCAGGAATGCAGCGAATGAAGATGGGAATGCGCGGCGCCGCGGCGTCGGTTCTGATTCTGGCGATGGGCACTTCGGGTGTCGCTCTGTCGCAACAACCGGCTGCCCCCGCAGCCGTCAAGGAGACCGCAACCTTGAATTCCCCCAAGCAGAAGCTCGGCTACGCCATCGGCCTTGATGTCGCCAAGTCGTTCACCCCGATCGCCGATGAGATCGATGTGGCCGCGCTGCGCACTGCCGTGGAGCGTTCGTTCGAAGGCCTGCAGCCGCAGATCACCCAGGAACAGGCCAAGGCCACCGATGCCGCGTTGCGCCAGGTCGTGATGGCCCGCAGTGGCCAGCAGGTGCCGGGCATGGCGCCGGGTTCGCAGCCGCCGAAGGTCGATCGCGTCAAAGTGTCGCAGATGATCGGTTCGTACTCGGTCGGCCCGTCGCTGGCACAGCTGAAGGACGACATCGATGTCGCCTCGCTGTTTGACGCGATCAGCACAGGCCTGAGCAAGGGCCAGCCGAAGATGACGGAAGCTGACGCGACCGCCACCATCCAGGCCTTCATGGGCAGCAAGCAGGCCGAGATGCAGGCCAAGGCCGCCGCCGCTGCGCAGACCAACCGCGAGGAAGGCAACGCGTTCCTGGCCAAGAACAAGACCCAGCCGGGCGTGGTGACCACCCCGTCTGGCCTGCAGTACCAGATCATCCGCCCGGGTAGCGGCGAGCGCCCGCTGCCGAGCAGCAAGGTGCGTGTGAACTACGAAGGCAAGCTGCTCAACGGCACCGTGTTTGACAGCTCCTATGGTCGCCAGCCGGCCGAGTTCGGCCTGGACCAGGTGATCAAGGGCTGGACCGAAGGCGTCGCGCTGATGCCGGTCGGTTCGAAGTACCGCTTCTGGATCCCGGGTGAGCTGGCTTACGGTGAGAACGGCACCCCGGGTGGCCCGATCGGCCCGAACGCGACTCTGACCTTCGACGTCGAGCTGCTGGGCGTCCTGCCGTAAGCGACCACGGAGCCTGCACGGACATGCGCGTTGCGATTTTCGGTACCGGTTATGTAGGGCTGGTGACCGGTACCTGCCTGGCCGACGTCGGCCACCAGGTGGTCTGTGTCGATATCGACCAGGCCAAGGTCGATGGCCTCAACCAGGGCATCATCCCGATCTATGAGCCGGGCCTGGAACCGATGGTGAAGGCCAACCACGCGGCGTCGCGGCTGGCGTTCACCACCGATGCCGCGGCCGCGATCGGCCACGGCCAGGTCGTGTTCATCGCCGTCGGCACGCCGCCGGACGAGGATGGCAGTGCCGATCTGCAGTACGTGCTGGCTGTGGCCCGTACCATCGGGCGGCACATGAGCGTGCCGACCGTGGTGGTCAACAAGTCGACGGTGCCGGTGGGCACCGCCGACAAGGTGCGTGCTGCCATTGCCGCAGAGTTGGCGGCACGTGGCGCGGACATCGCCTTCGATGTGGTGTCCAACCCGGAATTCCTGAAGGAAGGCGACGCTGTCGCCGACTGCATGCGCCCGGATCGCATCATCATCGGCGCGACCAGCGCCGAGTCGGTGGCGGTGATGCGGCGCCTGTACGCACCGTTCAACCGCAACCACGACCGCGTGGTGGAAATGGACGTGCGTTCGGCGGAGCTGACCAAGTACGCCGCCAACGCGATGCTGGCGACCAAGATCTCGTTCATGAACGAAATCGCCAACATCGCCGAACGTGTCGGCGCCGATGTCGAGCAGGTCCGCCAGGGCATTGGCTCGGATCCGCGCATCGGCTGGCATTTCATCTACCCGGGCGCCGGTTACGGCGGCTCGTGCTTCCCCAAGGATGTGCAGGCGCTGGCCCGCACCGCGCAGCAGGCCGGCCTGGAGCCGAAGTTGCTGAACGCCGTGGAAGCGGTCAACGACGCGCAGAAGGGCCATCTGTTCGCTCTCATCCAGCGTCATTACGACAAGGGTGAAGACGAAGGTGTGCGTGGCAAGACCTTTGCCGTGTGGGGCCTGGCGTTCAAGCCGAACACCGATGACATGCGCGAAGCCTCCAGCCGTCGCCTGCTGGCGCAGCTGTGGGAAGGCGGCGCGACGGTGCGTGCCTACGATCCGGAAGCGATGCACGAGTCGCAGCGCATCTTCGGCGAGCGCGATGATCTGGTGTTCTGCAGCAGTGCCGACGAGGCGCTGCAGGGGGCCGATGCACTGGTCGTGGTGACCGAGTGGAAGCAGTTCCGCAGCCCCGATTTCCAGAGGCTGCGCGAGCAGTTGAAGGACGCGGTGGTGTTCGACGGCCGCAACCTGTACGAGCCGGCGGATGTGGAAGCGGCGGGCCTGGCGTACTACGGCATTGGCCGGGGGCGCTCGCTGCATGTCTGATCTGCTGCCAACCGAACGCGAGCAGGCGCTGGAAGCGCGCCTGGTCGAACTGGAAATGCGCGTGTCCTTCCAGGAACAGGCGCTGGCCGAACTGAGCGATGCGCTGGCCGATGCCCGCATGCAGGGCATGCGCAACGCCGACGTGCTGCGCGTGCTGCTGGAAGACCTGGGCAAGGTCCGCAACGCGCTGAATTCTTCCGATCCGGCGAGCGAACCGCCGCCGCCGCACTACTGATCCGAATCCTATGAGCGATACCCTCCGCGACCAGCTGATGGGCCTGGGCTTCAAGCCTGCGCCCAAGCCCGAGCGCAAGAATGATGGCCCCCGCCGTGATGGTCGCCCGCAGGGCAAGGGTGGCAACGGCAATGGAAAGCCGCAGGGCGCTGGCAAGGGCGAGCACAAGCCCGGCGAGCGTCGTGGGCATGGCCACGGCGGCCCGGGCAAGCCCGGTCAGTCACGTGGCCCAGGCCAGCAGGGCCCGCGCAAGCCGCGCAGCGCCGAAGAGATGGACCTGGCCAAGGCCTACGCCATCCGCGCGCAGAAGGAAAAGGAAGAGCGCATCGAGACCGAGCGCCTGAAGCAGGAAGAGGCGCGTGTGCGCCGCGAGGCCAAGGCCAAGCTGGAAGAACTGCTGAAGGACAAGAGCCTGAACTCGGAAGCGGCCGATATCGCCCGCCACTTCCCATATGGCGGCAAGATCAAGCGCATCTATGTGACCGCCGAACAGCTGACCGCGCTCAATGCCGGCGAGCTTGGGGTGGTCCAGCTCAATGGCCGCTACCTGCTGGTGACCGCCGAGGTGCTGGCGCAGTCCGAGGCGGTGTTCGCCGCGTCGGTGGCGCTGAAGGTCGATCCGAATGCGCCGGCCGAGGAGGATCCGTACGCGGACCCGCAATACCAGGTGCCGGACGACCTGGTCTGGTAAGCGCGTGACCGCCGCGGGCGCGCTGCCGTCGCGGCCGTGGGGGAAGGGATGACCGCTGATCCAAGCCGCGGCTACGTGCCGCACATTGACGGCCTGCGCGCGATCGCGGTGCTGGCCGTCATCGTGTTCCACCTGGACCCGGCCTGGTTGCCAGGCGGGTTCACTGGCGTGGATGTGTTCTTCGTCATCTCCGGTTTCGTGGTCAGCGCATCAGTACACCGGCTGCCGCCGCTGTCGCTGGGGCAGTCGATGCTGCGCTTCTATGCGCGTCGCATCCGTCGCATCGCACCAGCGCTGCTGGCGTGCGTGTTGCTGACCGCTGTGGCGAGCGTGCTGTTCATTCCCGAGTCGTGGCTCAGCGAAGCCAGCGACAAGACGGGGCTGATGGCGTTGTTCGGCTTCAGCAACTGGGTGCTGGCGGCGATCGGCAACGATTACTTCGCGCCCAAGGCCGAATTCAATCCCTATACCCATACCTGGTCGCTGGGTGTGGAAGAGCAGTTCTACCTGCTGTTCCCGTTGCTGTTCCTGGCCTGGGCACGTGGCGCGCGCGGGCGTTGGATCAGCCTGGGCCTGTTCGCACTGGTCAGCATGGCATCGCTGCTGCACGCTGCGGTGCTGGGTCTGCGCGAGGCGCCGCCATCGTGGGCGTTCTACGCCACCAGCACCCGTCTCTGGCAACTGGGGCTGGGCGTGCTGTTGTTCCAGCTGCTGCACGTGCGGCAATCGCTGGACCCGGCAACCAGTCAGGCACTGAAGCGCGCTGCGCCGGTGTTTTCCCTGCTGGCCATGATGGCGCTGGCCCTGCTGGGGTGGGCGCTATGGTCCTCGCGTGCCGGGCGCTCGCCGTGGCCTGACGGCCTGCTGCCGGCCTTCGCCACCGCGGGCCTGCTCTGGGCGCTGCATCACCATCCGCAGGCATGGGTGGCGCGCCTGTTGGCCAGCGCTCCGATGCGCCGCATCGGTCTGCTTTCGTACTCGCTGTATCTGTGGCACTGGCCGGTGTTCGTGCTGATGCGCTGGACCGTGGGCCTGCAGGCACCCTGGCAGATGACCGCTGCGATGGTGCTGGTACTGGTGCTGTCATGGGCGTCGTGGCGCTGGGTGGAACAGCCGTTCCGCGGCACGTTGGCGCAGCGCCTGCGCCCCGGGCGTTGGGTGCTGGCCGGCGCGGTCGTACTGCTGTGCGCCGCCGGTATCCAGGCATTGCTCTATCAGCAGGCGCCACGACTGTCGCTGAGTACCGTCAGCCGGCATCCGGCCGATTGGTACCCCAATGGCAAGAGCGTGGCTGGCGATTATCCCAATTGCGCTCTGCTGGCTGCCAAGCATCGTTTCGAGGGCGGCAGTGCGCGGACCTTTGCCCGTGGAAACTGCGACCGCCCGACGCCGGCCGGCGCGCCGAAGCGGGTGTTTGTTGCCGGTGATTCGCATGCGATGGCTTACATCGAGCTGCTGCAGCGGCTGGCGCTGGAAACCGGCTCGGAGGTCTCCCTCTATGGCCGCGGCGGATGCCCGCAGGTGAGCCTGCAGAAGTGGCGTGGGGCGGGTGCCGGTTGCGCTGATTTCGATGCCGCGGTGTTCGCCGATATCGCGCGGCGCGCGCAGCCGGGTGATGCCGTGGTGCTGGTATCGCTGCGGATGCCTCGCCTGTCCGATCAGTTCGTGCTGTTCGATGCGCGGGCGCAGCTGGCGGGCGAACTGACAGCGGAGGCCACGGCAGGGCGTGAGGCCGAAGCGGTCGAGGCGATCAAGCAGTGGAAGCCACTGGCCGAGCGCGGTGTGCGCATCGTGCTGGAGGCGCCCAAGCCGGTGCTGCCGGCGCCGCCCTATCGCTGCTCGGACCGTTTCAATTCGCGCAACGAAGTCTGCCGCAATGGCCTGGACAGCACGCGCGAGGCGATGGAAGCGCTGCGTGCGCCGATGCTGGGCAGCCTGCGGCAGGTGGTTGATGGACTGCCGGGTGGCGTGCTGTGGGACCCGATGCCGGTGCTGTGCGACGACGCGCTATGTCCCGCGCAGCGCGATGGCCGCCCGCTGTTCTTCGATGGCGATCATCTCAGCGCGCATGGCAACCGCGTGCTGCTGCCATCGCTGCAGCAGGTGTTGCTGCAGCGCTGAATCGGAGCGTTGTCAGTGTCCGCCGTGGGTCCGGCGCGCGCGTATCAGCGGCAGGCTCAGCGCGAAGAAGCAGAGCAGGGCGCCAATCAGGGCGAAGCCGCTGCCGGCCAGGAACGCGGTGCGGCCGTCGTCGATCTTCCACAGTTGGCCGGCAATGAGCGCGCCCAGCACACCGCCGACACCGGACGAAAAGCCGTACAGCAGTCCTTGGCCGTGGCCGTTGAGACGACCGGGGAAGTAGGTCGCCAGCATCTGCATCGCTGCAGCGAAGAACGCGGCAAAGCCCAGCGCGTGCGCGGTCTGCGCCAGAAGCATCACCGGCAGGTTCTCCGGGAACAGTGCGGTCACGGCCCAGCGCAGGCAGGAACTGACCAGCGCGATCAGCAGCATCCAGCTGGCGTCGTAGCGGCGGAAGAAGCGGCCGATGGTGAAGAACACGCCCACTTCGAAGACCACGCCGATGGTCCACAGCAGGCCAAGGGTGGAGGTACGGTAGCCGTGATGGTCCATGTAGACCGAAAAGAACGTGTAGTACGGGCCGAACGACAGCTGTTCCATGAAGGCGGCCAGGAAGAACGCCAGCACCGGCGGTCGGCGCACGATCTGCCAGAAGCCGCTGGTGTCACCCGCAGTCTTGCCGATGCCGCGCGCGTAGTGGTTGCTGAAGGCCGAGGCAACCAGCAGCACGAACAGGGGCAGCATCATCCACGGCAACAATCCGGCGTGGTTGCCGGCGCCATCGCCTTCGATCAGCCAGCCGAACAAGGTGACCACGGCGATGAAGCCGAGCGAACCCCAGACCCGGATCAACCCGTAACGGTGGCTGTCGTTGCCCAGGTGGGTGAGGGTGATCGACTCGAACTGCGGCATCACCGCGTTGTAGAAGAAGCAGAACACGATCATCGCCGGGTACATCCACGGCTGCGGCAGTGGCAGCAGGAAGGCAGCGAAGCTGAGCAGGGTCAGCACGCAGCCGACGCGCAGCAGGCGGATCGGCCGCGGTGATGCGGCCGCCAGCGAGGTCCAGGTACTGGGTGCGATCACGCGGGTGGCGTACCACAGGCCCATCATCACGCTGATCGCGGTCACGCTCATGCCGCGCGCGGTCAGGAACAGGCTCCAGTACGGCGTGAACGCGCCGAGCGCCGCGTAGTAGAACAGGTAGAAACTTGAGAGGCGGGCAACGGGAACGGTCATCGCCGAATGATGAAGCAAAAAAGGGGACGGAGGGGATTAAGTCGCTAATGCACAAACGACTTAATCCCCTCCGTCCCCTTTTTGTGTCATTCGGGGTCGTAGTCGAGGTTGGAGGCCAGCCAGCGTTCGGCTTGGGCGCGGTCCACGCCCTTGCGCCGGGCATAGTCGGTGACCTGTTCGCGGCTGAGCCGCCCGACCACGAAGTACTGGCTCTGCGGATGGCTGAAGTAGTAGCCCGAGACAGCGGCCGTGGGCAGCATCGCGAAGCTCTCGGTCAATTCCATGCCCGCGTTCTTCTCAGCCTGCAGCAGGTCGAACAGGCGGCGCTTCTCGCTGTGCTCGGGGCAGGCCGGGTAGCCCGGTGCCGGACGGATGCCGCGGTACTGCTCGTCGATCAGGGCCTCGTTGTCCAGCGTCTCGGCGCGGTCGTAGCCCCAGAATTCGGTACGCACGCGCTGGTGCAGGCGCTCGGCCAGCGCCTCGGCGAAGCGGTCGGCCAGTGCTTTCAGCAGGATCGCGTTGTAATCGTCGTGCTCGGCTTCGAAGCGCGCGACGTGGGCGTCGATGCCGATGCCGGCAGTGACGGCGAAGGCGCCGATCCAGTCCTGCTTTCCGCTGTCGGCCGGCGCAATGAAATCGGCCAGGCAGAAATCCGGGCGTTCGGCTGGCTTGTCCACCTGCTGGCGAAGGAAGTGCAGGGTGGTTTCGCCCTGTGCGTGCTGCACGCGGACGTCGTCGCCGATGCTGTTGGCCGGCCACAGGCCGAACACGGCCTTGGCCGTCAGCCACTTCTCGCCGACGATGCGCTCGAGCATCGCACGGGCATCCTTGTACAGCTCGCTGGCCTGGGTACCGACGATCCCGTCGGTGAGGATCGCCGGGAACTTGCCGGCCAGCTCCCAAGCCTGGAAGAACGGCGTCCAGTCGATGTAGTGGACCAGTTCGGCCAGGGAATAGTCGTCGAACACGTGCAGGCCGGGCTGATTCGGTGTCGGTGGAGTGTAGTTGTCCCAGCCGCCATGGAATTTCTGCGCGCGCGCATGTTCCAGCGTGACCAGGCGCTTGGCGTCGCCCCGGTTGCGGTGGCGTGCGCGGATTTCGGCATAGTCGGCTTCGTTGGCGGCAACGAAGGCCTCGCGCAGATCACGCGAGATCAGCGACTGCGCCACGCCAACCGCGCGCGACGCATCCTTCACCCACACCGTCGGCGCCTTGTAGTGCGGGTCGATCTTCAGCGCGGTATGCGCACGCGAAGTGGTCGCGCCCCCGATCAGCAGCGGCAGGTCGAAGCCCTGGCGCTCCATCTCGCGGGCGACGTGGCTCATCTCCTCCAGGGACGGGGTGATCAGCCCGGACAGGCCGATCAGGTCTGCGTTGTGCTCGCGGGCAGCATCGAGGATCTTCTGCGCCGGCACCATCACGCCGAGGTCGACCACGTCGAAGTTGTTGCAGGCCAGTACGACGCCGACGATGTTCTTGCCGATGTCATGCACATCGCCCTTCACCGTGGCCATGATGATCCTGCCGTTGCTCTTGGCAGTGTCACCGCTGCGCGCCTTTTCCGCTTCGATGTAAGGCAGCAGGTAGGCCACGGCCTTCTTCATCACGCGCGCGGATTTCACCACCTGTGGCAGGAACATCTTGCCGGCGCCGAACAGGTCGCCGACGATGTTCATGCCGTCCATAAGCGGTCCTTCGATCACGTCCAGCGGGCGGCTGGAGGCCTGCCGGGCCAGTTCGGTGTCTTCCTCGACGAAGGCATCCAGGCCGTGTACCAGGGCATGTGCCAAGCGCTGTGCCACCGGCTTGTCGCGCCAGGCCAGATCTTCGGTCTTCGCCGCGCCCTTCTTGCCCTTGTAGCGCTCGGCGATCTCCAGCAGGCGCTCGGTGGCATCGCTTCGGCGGTTGAGGATCACGTCCTCGACACGCTCGCGCAGGTCCGGCTCCAGTTCGTCGTAGATCGGCATCGCGCCGGCGTTGACGATGCCCATGTCCATGCCGGCGGCGATCGCGTGGTACAGGAACACCGAATGGATGGCCTGGCGCACGGTTTCGTTGCCTCGGAACGAGAACGAGACGTTGGAGACGCCGCCGGAGACATGGCAGTGCGGAAGGGTCTGCTTGATGATGCGGGTGGCTTCGATGAAGTCCACCGCGTAGTTGTCGTGCTCTTCAATGCCGGTGGCGACGGCGAAGATGTTCGGGTCGAAGATGATGTCCTGCGGCGGGAAGCCGATCTCGTCGACCAGGATGCGGTAGGCGCGTGTGCAGATCTCGACCTTGCGCGCACAGGTGTCTGCCTGCCCGGCCTCGTCAAACGCCATCACCACTGCCGCGGCACCATAGCGCAGCACCTTGCGCGCGTGCTCGCGGAACAGCGCTTCGCCTTCCTTCAGCGAGATCGAGTTGACCACGCTCTTGCCCTGCAGGCATTTCAGGCCGGCCTCGATCACGCTCCACTTGGAGGAGTCGACCATTACCGGGATGCGCGCGATGTCCGGCTCGGACATGATCAGGTTGAGGTAGCGCGTCATCGCCGCTTCCGAATCGATCAGGCCCTCATCCATGTTGACGTCGAGGATCTGGGCGCCGCTGGCCACCTGCTGGCGGGCCACGTCCACCGCCTCCTCGTAGCGGCCTTCCTTGATCAGCTTGCGGAACTGCGCGCTGCCGGTGACGTTGGTGCGTTCGCCGACATTGATGAACAGCAGGTCCGGGGTGATGACCAGAGGTTCCAGGCCGGACAGGCGGGTAGGGCGGACAGGCGTCATGGCAGGCGTCGGCTCAACAGCAGTAGGGCGGGAAGTGCGGGACAGTGGCGGCAACGTTCATGCGGCCTGCTCCCGGGCGCCGGGCAGTGCGCGCGGCGGCAGTCCGGCCACGGCATTGGCAATTGCACGGATATGCTCGGGGGTGGAGCCACAGCAGCCGCCGACCAGGTTCAACAGGCCATCCTCGGCGAAGCCGCGCAGGGTGGTGGCCATCTCTTCAGGGGTTTCGTCGTACTCGCCGAACGCGTTGGGCAGGCCTGCATTGGGGTGGGCGCTGACGTAACAGTCGGCGACCTGCGAGAGGGTTTCCACATGCGGGCGCATCGCATCGGCACCCAGCGCGCAGTTCAAGCCGATCGACAACGGCCGGGCGTGGGCGAGAGATGCGTGGAAGGCCTCGGCGGTCTGCCCGGACAGGGTGCGACCGGAAGCGTCGGTGATGGTGCCGGAGATCATCACCGGCAGCCGCGCGCCGCGCGCATCGAACGCTTCCTCCAGCGCATACAGCGCGGCCTTGGCGTTGAGCGTGTCGAAGATGGTCTCGACCATGAGGGTGTCGGCGCCGCCGTCGATCAGGCCCTCGATGGCTTCGCGGTAGGTGTCGCGCAGCTCGTCGAAGCTGGTGTTGCGGAAGCCGGGATCGTTGACGTCAGGGCTGATCGAAGCGGTGCGGCTGGTCGGGCCGATCACCCCGATCACGAAGCGCGGCTTGCCCGGGGTGGTTGCGGCCACTGCATCACAGCACGTGCGCGCGACCGCAGCGCCGGCCTTGTTCAACTCGTACACCAGGTGCTCGAGGTGGTAGTCGGCCTGGCTGACCGAGGTTGCATTGAAGGTGTTGGTTTCGACCAGGTCCGCACCGGCCTCGAGGTAGGCGGTGTGGATGTCGGCGACGATCTGCGGCCGGGTCAACAGCAGCAGATCGTTGTTGCCCTTCAGGTCATGGCCTTCCGGTGTGGCGTGATCGCAGCCGGAGCCATGCAGATGGTCATAGCCACCGGCGAAGCGTTCGCCACGGTAATCGTCTTCCTGCAGGTCGTGGCGCTGGATCATCGTGCCCATCGCACCATCGATGATCAGGATCCGCTCGCGCAGGGCGTCGAGCAGGGCGTTGGCACGATCTGGATGCAACCAGGGCAGGGCGGGCATGGCGGTCTCGGGCTCAGGGCTTGTTGGCGATCAGCGAAATCACTTCGAAGTGCGGCGGACGCTTCTCGCGGGTGACCGTCTCCAGGCTGGACACCTGCAGGCCGGCCTTGTCGACGAACCTGCGCAGTTCCTTGTCGCTGAAGCCGAGGTTGACGTGGCCATAGGCCTCCACGGCCGCCTTGTGCTCGTGCCGGGCCAGGCTGCACAGCAGCAGGCGGCCACCCGGTCGCAGTACGCGCGCGGCTTCGGTCACTGCCTGCGCCGGTTTGCTGGCGTAGGTCAACGCGTGCATCAGCACGACCAGATCGAAGCTGCTGTCCTTGAACGGCAGGGCATGCATGTCGCCCTCGCGCACTTCCACGTTGGGCAGGCGGCGCAGGCGTTCACTGGCGGCGGCAACCACGCGCGCGCTGGTGTCGATGCAGATGTAGCGCTTGGCATGCGGGGCAACCAGTTCGGCCAGCACGCCATCACCAGAGGCGATATCCAGCACGTCGCCGGTCTCAAGCAGCGGCAGCGCGGTGCGGGCCAGCGCCTCCCAGGTGCGCCCCGGCGAGTAGTGGCGTTCCATGTCGCCGGCCACGCTGTCGGCCCAGTTCTGGTCGGAGGCGCGGTGGGCCAGCACGGCGGCCACGCGTTCAGCGTCCTGGCGCAGCAGCGGGTCATCGCTTCCGTTGCTCAAGGCATGCCACAATGCACGCTGCGCGGGGTCCAGCTGGGCCTCGTCGAAGCGGTAGTAGGCCGACACGCCGGCACGGCGGTCGCGGACCAGGCCGGCTTCCTTCAGGCGTGCCAGGTGGGTGGACACGCGCGGCTGCGCCAGCCGGGTGATCGCCGACAGTTCGGCCACGGTCAGTTCCTCCTGCTCCAGCAGCGCCAGCAGGCGCACGCGAGTGGCATCGGCGAACACCTTCAGGCGGGTCGACCAGTCTTCCAGATCCATAAACATCTACCTATCGCGATATAGAGATATATTCGCTGAAGGGGCTGTCGCGGTCAAGTCGCCAGCGTACGGAAACTGCCGGGCCCCGGTACAATCGGAGCACCTGGGCGCGCCGTATGCGGCCCATAACTTCATGTACCCGGGAGGGTGTTGTGGATTTCAGCTTTACCGAAGAGCAGTTGATGCTGCAGGACGTTGCGCGGCGCATCGCGCAGGAAAAGATCGCCCCCAGTGCGGAGCATCATGACCGCACCGGCGAGTTCCCGCTGGACAACATCCGCCTGCTGGGCGAGAACGGCCTGATGGGCATTGAAGTGCCGACCGAATACGGCGGTGCGGGCATGGACCCGGTTGCGTACGTGCTGGCGATGGTGGAGGTCGCCGCCGCCGACGCAGCCCATTCGACCATCATGTCGGTCAACAATTCGCTGTTCTGCAACGGCATCCTGACCCACGGTACCGAGCAGCAGAAGCAGACCTACGTACGTGCCATCGCCCAAGGCACGGCCATCGGCGCGTTCGCGCTGACCGAGCCGCAGTCCGGTTCCGATGCCACCGCCATGCGCTGCCGCGCGGTGAAGCAGGCCGACGGCACCTTCGTCATCAATGGCAAGAAGAGCTGGATCACCTCCGGTCCGGTGGCCAAGTACATCGTGCTGTTCGCGATGAGCGAGCCGGACAAGGCCGCGCGCGGCATCACCGCCTTCATCATCGATACCGACAAGGCCGGTTTCGGTCGTGGCAAGACCGAGCCCAAGCTGGGCATCCGCGCCTCGGCCACCTGCGAGATCGAGTTCAACGATTACGTAGCGCAGGCCGAAGACGTGCTGGGCCAGGAAGGCGAGGGATTCAAGATCGCCATGAGCGTGCTCGATGCCGGTCGCATCGGCATCGCTTCGCAGGCCATCGGCATCGCCCGTGCCGCCTATGAAGCGACGATTGAATACGTCAAGGAGCGCAAGGCATTCGGCGCGGCCATCGGTACCTTCCAGATGACCCAGGCCAAGATTGCCGACATGAAGTGCAAGCTGGACGCAGCGCTGCTGCTGACCCTGCGCGCGGCGTGGGTGAAGGGCCAGGGCAAGCGCTTCAGCAATGAGGCTGCCATTGCCAAGCTGACCGCCTCTGAGGCGGCGATGTGGATTACCCACCAGGCGGTGCAGATCCACGGCGGCATGGGGTATTCCAAGGAAATGCCGCTGGAGCGCTACTTCCGTGATGCCAAGATCACCGAGATCTACGAAGGTACTTCGGAGATCCAGCGCCTGGTGATCGCCCGCAACGAAACCGGGCTGCGCTGAGTCGCAGGGCCGCGCCGCCGCAATGGCGGCGCGGCGGTAGGTCCACGCCACGCGTGGATGATGGTCATCCAGATGACGTCATTGCCGTTGGCCTGCAGAGACGCATGCTGCTCTAATGCAGTCCGTTTCTTCGAGGATGACGACGTGATCTATCGCGGTTGGGGAATCATGACGCTGGTGACGCCGATTGCAGCGATCCTGCTGCTGGCGTACTTCTTTCCGCATGACGGCCCCAAGGGCAATACTCCGCTGTCACAGGTTCTGTTGGGCGCAGGCCTCGGCGCAGCGGTGAACGTGGTGCTGGGCCTGTGGCTCAACCGTGCGCCGCGGCAGAAGGGGGAGGCCGCACCCCACCATTTCTTCTTCGTACCCATGCAGTGGGCCTCGCTGATTCTGGTGGCGGTGTGCGCCGTGGTCGCGGTGATGCGCTGAGGCGTTGCCCGAACAGCGCCAACCAAGGTTGGCGGCTACCGGCAATGCCGTTGTTCCGGTAGATGCCAACCTGGGTTGGCATGAATTCAACTGTGGCAATAAAAAGGCCCCGGATCGCTCCGGGGCCTTCTCGTTCTCAGCGCAGCACCGGATCAACGATCCGGACGATGTGCGGCATCCGCATCGCGCTGGCGTTCCATGAACTCCTTGGACGGTTCGTCCAGCTTGTCGCCCAGCATGCGGCGCACGACCACGAAGAACACCGGGATCATCAGCAGGCCGAGCAGGGTGGCGAACAGCGTGCCGCCGATCACGCCGGTACCGATGGCGTGGCGGGAGTTGGCGCCGGCACCGGTGGAGATCGCCATCGGGATCACGCCCATGATGAACGCGAACGAGGTCATCAGGATCGGGCGGAAACGCAGGCGCGCCGCTTCGATGGTGGCATCACGCAGGTTCTTGCCTGCTGCGCGCTGCTCCACCGCGAACTCCACGATCAGGATCGCGTTCTTCGCCGCCAGGCCGATCACGGTGATCAGGCCGATCTTGAAGAACAGATCGTTGGGCAGGCCGCGCAGCATCGACAGGCCGAGGGCACCCAGCACGCCCAGCGGCACCACCAGCAGCACCGCCACCGGGATCGACCAGCTTTCATACAGGGCGGCCAGGCACAGGAACACCACCACGATGGACAGCACCAGCAGCAGGGTCGCAGCGTTTCCGGCCAGGATTTCCTGGTAGGACATGCCCGACCAGTCGTAGCCGAAGCCGGCCGGCAGGTCGTCGTTGACGATGCCTTCCATGGTCTGCATCGCCTCACCCGAGCTGGTGCCCGGTGCCTGCGAACCGACGATGTTGATCGCCGAGTAGCCGTTGTAGCGGCTCAGCGACGGCGGCGCCGACACCCATTCGGACTTGACCACCGTGTTCAACGGGATCATCGCGTTGGTGCCATCGGCGTTCTGGGTCAGGCTGGACGGGCTGTAGAAGCTCTTCAGCGATTCCTGGCCAGTGCGGTACGGGCCATCGGCCTGCATGGTCACGCGCTTGATGCGGCCTTCGTAGAAGAAGTCGTTGACGTACACCGGGGCCAGCATCAGCTGGATGGTGCTGTACACGTCCGACACCGACATGCCCATCGACTGCGCCTGCACGCGGTCCACGTGCAGCTGCAGCTGCGGCGCGTTTTCCAGGCCGTTGGGGCGCACGCCAACCAGGTGGTCCGGCTTCTGCGCGGCCTGGCCGAGCAGGATGTTGCGGGCCTGGGTCAACTGTTCGTAGCCGGCACCGCTACGGTCCTGCAGCCACATGTCAAAGCCACCGAACTGGCCGAGGCCCTGCACGGTGGGCAGGTTGACCACGAAGATCTGCGCTTCCTTGATGCCGTAGAACGCGCCGTTCATGTTCTGGATGAACTCGGGCGCGGTGAACTTGCGTTCCTCCCACGGCTTCAGGCGGATGAAGCCCATGCCCACGTTCTCGCCGGAACCGACGAAGCTGAAGCCGGCCACCTGCAGCATGCCTTCATAGCCATCCTGCTTTTCCAGGATGCCACGCATCTGCGCGAACACTTCGTTGGTCTGGCCCTTGGTCGAGCCCGGCGGCAGCTGCACGATCGCCAGCGCATAGCCCTGGTCTTCTTCCGGCAGGAAGCTGCCCGGCATGCGGGTGAACAGGAAGCCGCACAGCGCGGTCAGCACCACGAACAGGATCATCCAGCGCGGCGCATGGCGCACCGCCGAGGTGATGTGCCCCACGTAGGTGTGGCTGATCTTGTCGTAGTACTTGTTGAAGGTGCGGTAGACGATGTTCGGGTTGTCGTTGTGCGTCGGCTTGAGGAAGGTCGCGCACAGCGCCGGGGTGAAGCCCAGCGCCAGGAACGCCGAGAACGCCATCGAGATGGCGATGGTCAGCGCGAACTGCTTGTAGATCTCGCCGGCGGCACCGCCCTGCAGGGCGGAGGGGATGAACACCGCGGCCAGCACGACGGTGATCGCCACCACCGCGCCGGTGATCTGGGTCATCGCCTTCTGCGTGGCCGGCTTCGGCGCCAGGCCCTCCTCGGTCATGATGCGTTCGACGTTCTCGATCACCACGATCGCGTCGTCGACCACGATGCCGATCGCCAGCACCATCGCGAACAGCGTCAGCTGGTTGATCGTGAAGCCGATCATCCACATGCCCAGGAAGGTACCGAGCAGCGCCACCGGGATGACCAGGGTCGGGATCAGCGTGGCGCGGAAGTTCTGCAGGAAGATCAGCATCACCAGGAACACCAGGAACACTGCTTCAAACAGTGTCTTGACCACTTCCTGGATCGAGATCTTGACGAAGGTGGTGCTGTCGTACGGCGAGAACCAGGTGACGCCGGCCGGGAAGCTGGGCTGCAGCTCGTCCATCTTGGCGCGCACCGCTTCGGCCACGTTCAGGGCGTTGGCGCCCGGCAGCAGCTGGATGGCGAAGGCGCCGGTCGGCTTGCCGTTGTACTGGGTGTCGAAGCCGTAGTTGTTGGCACCGAAGGCGACGCGGGCGATGTCCTTCAGGAGCACGCGCGAGCCATCAGCGTTGGCACGCAGGATGATGTTCTCGAATTCCTGCGGCGAGCTGAAGCGGCCTTCGGCCGAGACCGTGGCGGTGAAGTGCTGGCCTTCCGGCGACGGATCCGAACCCAGCGCGCCGGCGGCGAACTGCACGTTCTGCGCACGCACCGCGGCCAGTACCTGGCTGGCCGACAGGCCGTAGCCCTGCATCTTTTCCGGGTTCAGCCAGATGTTCATGGCGTACTCGGAACCGAACTGCTGGGTGCTGCCGACGCCGGGGATGCGCGAGACCTGGTCGAGCACGCGCGAGCCCACGATGTCGTTCAGCGCGTCACGGTTGATGGTCGGGGTATCGGACTGCAGCGCCACCACCATCAGGAAGCCGGCGTTGGCCTTGGCCACCACCACGCCCTGCTGGGTGACTTCCGAAGGCAGGCGTGGCGTGGCCAGCGAGACCTTGTTCTGCACCTGCACCTGGGCGATGTCCGGATCGGTACCGGTCTCGAAGGTCAGGGTGATCTGTGCACGGCCGTTGGAGGCGGACGAGGAGCTGAAGTACAGCAGGTGATCGATGCCGGTCAGCTGCTGCTCGATCACCTGGGTGACCGACTTTTCCGTGGTATCGGCGCTGGCGCCCGGATAGGTCGCCGAGACGGTGACCTGCGGCGGGGCGATGTTGGGATAGGACTCCACGCCCAGGTTGAGGATCGCGATCACGCCGCTGAGCGAGATCAGGATCGCAACCACCCAGGCGAAGACTGGATGTTCGATGAAAAATTTAGGCATGACGGAAGGTTCCCGTTACTGCTTGTTCGAATCGGTGGCGGCCGGCTTGGCCGCATCGGCCTGCTCGGGCTTGGCCGCGTCGGTCGGTGCCTTGCCTGCAGCCGGTGCAGCGCCCGCCGGGGCGGCGCCGCCTGCGGCCGGCTTGCCGTTGGCGTCCTGGCCAGGGGTCCACGGCTTGGCCACCGCCGGTGCACCTTCCTTGACCTTCTGCACGCCGGCCACGATCACCTTGTCACCGGCGGCCAGGCCGTCGCTGACCAGCCAGTTGCCGTTCTGCGCGCCATCGGTCTTCACGTTCTTGCGCACGACCTTGCCGTCGGCGCCGACCACCATCACGTAGCCGCCGGTGGTATCGCGCAGCAGCGCCTGCTGCGGCACCAGGAAGGCGTTGTTGCGCTCGCCCAGGTTGGCCTGGAAGCTGACGAAGGCGCCCGGAAGCAGGATCTGCTGCGGGTTCGGCAGCAGCGCGCGCAACGACACGGCGCCGGTGGCCGGGTCGACCGTGGTCGAGGAGAAGTCCAGCGTGCCCGGCTCACCATAGGTGGTGCCGTCGGCGAGCTTGACGTTGACCGTGGCCTTGCCGTCGCCGGACAGCGCCAGCGCGCCCTTGGCCTGCTGCGCGCGCAGCTGGGTCAGCTCGTCCACGCTCAACGAGAAGTTGACGTACAGCGGGTCGAGCTGGTCGACGGTGGTCAGCAGGGTCACATCGCCCTGGCCCACCAGCGCGCCCTCGGTGACCTGCTGCTTGTTGGCCACGCCACTGATCGGCGCGGTCACTTCGGCATAGCCCAGGTTGATCCGCGAGGAGGTCACTGCCGCTTCGGCCTGTTTGACCGCGGCCAGCGCGGTGCGCTCGGCCGATTCGGCGTTGTCCAGGTCGGACTTGGAGACGAACTGCTGCGGGGCCAGCGAGCGTGCGCGGTCGGCGGCGACCTTGGCGTTGGCGTAGGTCGCGCGGGCCGAGGCCAGCTGGGCCTCGGAGGCGTTGAGCGAGGCACGCAGCGGCGCCGGGTCGATCAGGAACAGGGTCTGGCCCTGCTTGACCTGCGAGCCTTCCTGGTAGACGCGCTTGAGCAGCACGCCGGGCACGCGTGCGCGGACGTCGGCGCTGCGGAACGGCGACAGGCGGCCGACCAGTTCGCGCTGCAGCGGCAGGGTCTGCGGCTTGGCGTCGATCACGCCCACCTCCGGCGGCGGGGGCGTCTGCTGTTCCGGCTTCTTGCAGGCAGCCAGCGCGACAGCAACGGCGCACGTCAAGGCAAGGGTGCGGAGTGGGGCGGTCATCAGGAGGAACTCCGGGGTTGGTTTGTAGACGGGGCCGGCGACGGCTGAGGCGCGAAGGCGCGCAGGAAGCTGTCGACGGAGAACTCTGCCCAGCGCCGACGCAAGAGCGCGTCATCACGGTGGGGGGTATGGAAGCGCTGTTTGTCGAAATCCTGACCGGCGATCATGCTCAGCAGCAGTTCGGCCATGAAGTGCGGGTCGTCATGCCGGAGCTGGCCCTGCATGCAAACGGTTTCAATCCATTCAGCAAGATGAAGCGACAACGCGCCGGCACCATGCCGGTACAGCGTACGCGCCTCTTCGGGAAACTGGGCCGCCTCGGCCGCGATCAGCCGGCAGGCCTGCCCTACGTGCGGTTGGTTGAAATGCTCCAGGAAGTCGGTGGCGAACTGGAGCAGGCTGGCACGCAGGTCGTCACTGCGGAGTGCACGAACCATGGCCCCGGTGGCGTGGCCGACGTGGCGCTGCATTACCCGGCGCAGCAGTTGCTGCTTGCTGCCATAGCGCGAGTAGAGGGTCTGCTTGGAACAGCCGGCATGCTGGGCCACCGCGTCCATGCTCATCTGGATGCCCTGCTGGGCCAGCAGTTCGCGCACGGCATCGAACACGCGCTCATCGCGTGCGTCGAGGGCAACGGGGAGGTAGGCCGGGTTCACGCGGTGGACTATACCGTCCAGTTCAGGATTGTGGAATCGAATCGGCGTCGCCGCGTGTGTCTTCCGGTAACACGCTTTGCCGATCCTGTCGGCAGTGCTGAAGCAGGCGCCAGCTCCATACCGGAGCGAACTGAATAGGCGTCTAAACCGCAGCAAACCCGAATCTGCTTATTCCGTCCTGCAGCAAGGCCTTTTCGTGCGGTAGGGCTACAATTTCATTTTCCCAACTGAGCAAGCGCATCGCTCTGCCATGAAACCGCAAAAAACCGCAGCCAAGACCGTGAAAAACAAGACGAAACCAGCAGAGTCGGAGGTCGCAGTGACCGCTGGTTTCTCCCTGGAGCCGGTGTACACGGCCTTGCGCAAGCGCTACCCCGCGGCCGCACAGGCCGAAGCAGTGGCCTTCGCCACTGACTTCTACAAGCGCATGGAGTCGGACGAGTTCCCGCACCACAGCGCTGAAGAGTGGGCCGCTCTCGCGGCTGAGACGCTGGAATTCGCCCGGGCCCGCAAGGCTGGCAAGGCCAACGTCCGCGTGTTCAATCCGACCGCGAAGGCCAACGGTTGGGAATCGCCGCATACCGTGCTGCAGATCGTCAACGACGACATGCCGTTCCTGGTCGATACTGTCACCATGTCACTGGCCGAGCAGGGCGTGGGCGTCCACGTGCTGGGCCACCCGGTACTGCGTTTCACCCGCGACAAGGCCGGCAAGCTGGTCAAGGTCGGCGAAGGTGATGCCGAGTCGGTGATGCTGCTGGAAATCGACCGCCAGCCGGCCGATGCGATGGCCGCCATCGAGCAGGCCATCAACAAGGCGCTGGATGAAGTGCGTGCGATCGTGCGCGACTGGCAGCCGATGAAGGACAAGGCGCTGGCACTGGCCGACGACCTGGGCAGCCGCCAGCTGCCCGTCGACGACGCGTCGCGCAAGGAAGCACAGGAGTTCCTGCGCTGGGCCGCTGACAACCACTTCACCTTCTTCGGCTACCGCGAGTACCGCGTCGAGAAGCAGGGCAAGGAAGAGGTGCTGGCGCCGCTGAACGACACCGGCCTGGGCCTGATGCGCGGCAAGGACAAGTCCGCCGCCCGTCCGGTCAAGACGCTGGCCGCGCAGGGCCTGAATACCACGTCCGGTTTGAAGGATGCGCTGATCCTGACCAAGACCAATGCCCGTTCGCGCGTGCACCGCGCCGGCTACATGGACTACATCGGCGTGCTGGAGTTCGACGCCAAGGGCAAGATCATCGGCGAGCAGCGTTTCCTCGGCCTGTTCACCTCCAGCGCCTACAACCGTCGCCCGTGGGAAATCCCGCTGGTGCGCCAGCGCCACGAGCATGTGATGAAGCAGTCCGGGCTGGCCCCGGCCAGCCACAGTGGCAAGGCCCTGCGCCATATCCTGGAAACCCTGCCGCGCGAAGAACTGTTCCAGTCCAGCGAGGACGAACTGTTCCGCACCGCGATGGGCGTGCTGGGCCTGCAGGAACGCGTGCGCAGCCGCCTGTTCCTGCGCCGTGACAAGTACAGCCGTTTCATCTCCGCGCTGGTCTACCTGCCGCGCGAGCGCTTCAACACCGATGTGCGCCTGCGCATCGAAGCGATGCTCAAGGACGCGCTGCACGGCGAGTTCGTCGACAGCTCGGTGGTGCTGGGCGAATCGCCGCTGGCGCAGGTTCACCTGATCGTGCGCCCGAAGCCGGGTGAAATGCTCGACGTCGATACCGCCGAACTGGAGCAGAAGCTGGCCCAGGTGCTGCGCAACTGGCAGGACGACCTGCGCGAAGCGCTGGTGAGCCGCCACGGCGAGACCGAAGGCCTGCGCATCGCCGCCCGCATCGGCAAGGCGCTGCCGGCCGGCTACATCGAAGACAACAGCACCGCCGTTGCCGCCAACGATGTCAGCCAGCTCGACGCGCTGACCGGCCCGGACGACCTGCGCCTGAGCCTGCAGGCCGTGCCGCGCGAAAGCGGCGATGGCCTGCGCCTGAAGCTGTATCGGCAGCTGGATGACATCCCGCTGTCGGACGCGCTGCCGATGATGGAAAACATGGGCCTGCGCGTGATCGCCGAGCGTCCGTACCGCCTGTCGGTCGACAACGCGCCGGTGTACGTGCAGGACTTCGAGGTCGAGTCGACCGCTGGCGTGATCGATGCCGCCAGTGTCGATGAAGCCTTCGGCGAGACCTTCGCCCGCGTCTGGCACGGCGACGCCGAGAACGACGGCTTCAACCGCCTGGTGCTGGCTGCTGGCCTGCACTGGCGCCAGGTCGCCATGCTGCGTGGCTACTGCAAGTACCTGCTGCAGACCGGCGTGCCGTTCTCGCAGGCCTACGTGGAAGGCACCTTCGCGCGTTACCCGCTGCTGGCCCGCCTGCTGGTCGAACTGTTCGAGGCCCGCTTCGATCCGGCCACCGGCCATGAGAGCAAGGACGACATCGCGGCCGGTCAGGCCCAGCTGAAGGCCCACTTCGATGTGCTGGCCGCTGGCGACGATGCCACCCTGAAGGTGCTCAAGAGCGTGGTCGATGCCCGCAAGGGGGACCGCGACGCGCAGATGCAGGCCACGCGCGATGCACTGCTGAAGCTGATGGATCGCGTGTCCAGCCTGGACGAGGACCGCATCCTGCGCTCGTTCATGGGCGTGATCGACGCGACCCTGCGTACCAGCTACTACCAGACCGATGCCAACGGCCAGCACGGCCATGTCATCAGCTTCAAGTTCGATTCGGCGCTGGTGCCGGACCTGCCGAAGCCGCGCCCGTACCGCGAGATCTTCGTGTACGGCCCGCGCGTGGAAGGTACCCACCTGCGCTTCGGCGCGGTTGCGCGTGGCGGCCTGCGCTGGTCGGATCGTCGCGAAGACTTCCGTACCGAAGTGCTGGGCCTGGTCAAGGCACAGATGGTCAAGAACACTGTCATCGTGCCGGTCGGCGCGAAGGGCGGCTTCTTCGCCAAGACCCCGCCGGTGAACGGCGACCGCGATGCGATCTTCGCCAACGGCGTGGCCTGCTACAAGCTGTTCATCCAGGGCCTGCTGGACATCACCGACAACATCGTCAACAACAAGATCGTGCCGCCGGTGGATGTCGTGCGCCACGACATGGACGATCCGTACCTGGTGGTGGCCGCGGACAAGGGCACGGCGACCTTCTCCGACATCGCCAATGGCCTGGCCATCGCGCACGGCTTCTGGATGGGCGATGCGTTCGCCTCCGGTGGTTCGGTCGGTTACGACCACAAGGGCATGGGCATCACCGCGCGCGGCGCGTGGGAATCGGTCAAGCGCCACTTCCGTGCGCTGGGTCGTGATAGCCAGAGCCAGGACTTCACTGCGGTCGGCGTCGGCGACATGTCCGGCGACGTGTTCGGCAACGGCATGCTGCTGTCGCGCCATATCCGCCTGGTCGCTGCGTTCGACCACCGCCACATCTTCCTGGATCCGAATCCGGATGCGGCCACGTCGTTCATCGAGCGTGAGCGCCTGTTCACCCTGCCGCGTTCGAGCTGGGCGGACTACGACACCAAGCTGATCAGCAAGGGCGGCGGCGTGTACCCGCGCAGCCTGAAGTCGATCGAGATCACCCCGCAGGTGCGCGAAGCGCTGGGCCTGGACGAGAACGTCAAGGCGCTGTCGCCGAACGATCTGATGAGCGCGATCCTGAAGGCACCGGTCGACCTGCTGTGGAATGGCGGCATCGGTACCTACGTCAAGGCCGCCAGCGAGCAGCACAGCGACGTCGGCGATCGCGCCAACAACGCGCTGCGCGTGAACGGTGGCGAGCTGCGCTGCAAGGTGGTGGGCGAGGGCGGCAACCTGGGCATGACCCAGCTGGGCCGCATCGAGGCTGCCCAGGCCGGCGTGCTGCTCAACACCGACTTCATCGACAACTCGGCCGGCGTCGATACCTCCGACCACGAAGTCAACATCAAGATCCTGCTCAACGATGTGGTGCGGGCCAAGAAGCTGACCGTCGAGCAGCGCAACAAGCTGCTGGCGTCGATGACCGATGAAGTCGCCGAGCTGGTGCTCAACGACAACTACCGCCAGAACCAGGCGCTGAGCCTGATGGAGCGGATGGCGGTCAAGCGCCTGGGTTCCAAGCAGCACTTCATCCGCACCCTGGAACAGCAGGGCCTGCTCGACCGCCAGATCGAGTTCCTGCCGTCCGACGCCGAGCTGTCGCAGCGCAAGGCACGCGGCCAGGGCCTGACCCGTCCGGAACTGTCGGTGCTGCTGTCCTACTCCAAGCTGGTGGCGTTCAACCAGCTGCTGGATTCGGACATCCCGGAAGACCCGTACCTGTCCAAGGAACTGCAGCGCTACTTCCCGACCCCGCTGCAGAAGAAGTACGCCGACGCGATGGAGCGTCACCGCCTGAAGCGCGAAATCATCGCCACGGCCGTGACCAACCAGACCATCAACCGCATGGGCGCCACCTTCCTGATGCGCATGCAGGAAGACACCGGTCGTTCCATCGCCGAGGTCGCCAAGGCCTACACCATCAGCCGTGAAACGCTTGATGCACGCGCACTGTGGGCGCAGATCGACGCGCTCGACGGCAAGGTGCCGGAGTCGGTGCAGATCGACGCACTGGAAGTGATCTGGAAGCTGCAGCGTTCGTTCGTGCGCTGGCTGCTGTCGCGCCCGGGCGCGATGCCGGGCATCACCGAGGCGGTCAACCGCTACCAGGGCCCGTTCAACGACATTCGCGTTGCTTCGGGCGTGCTGCCGGATTCGCAGCGTCCGACCTACGAAGCCCTGGTGGCCGAGTGGAAGGAAAAGGGCCTGCCGTCCGCGCTGGCACAGCAGCTGGCCGAACTGCACTTCCTGGAGCCGGCGTTCGACATCATCGAACTGGCCCGCACCCGCAAGCTGAAGCCGGTGGACGTGTCCAAGGTCCACTTCCGCCTGGGCGATGCCCTGCAGCTGCCGTGGTTGTTCGAGCAGGTCGACGCGTTGGAGGTCAACGGTCGTTGGCACGCGGTGGCGCGTGGCGTGCTGCGTGACGAGCTGGCAGCCAACCACCGCAACCTGGCCGGCCAGGTGCTGGGCACCAAGGGCAACAGTGCCGAGGCCAAGGTCGCTGCCTGGATGGGCCGCGACGACAACAGCCTGCGCTTCACCCTGGCGATGCTGGCCGAACTGGCCGAGCAGAAGACCCTGGACTACCCGACCGTCTCGGTCGCGGTGCAGCGCCTGGGCCAGCTGGCCGCGCATGGTGCATAAGTGACGTAGTGCCGGGCCGTGCCCGGCGTGCGTGGAGAAAAGGAACGGCCCCGCGAAAGCGGGGCCGTTCTGTATCCGGGGCCGCTGGCCGCCGATGGCTGCCAGCAATCAGTCCATCAACGCGCGTGGCCGTAGCGGGCGACTTCGGCGGCGACACCGTTCATGTGCTGCACTTCGTCGCGCTGGCCGGGGTTGATGGCGCGGTTGCCATCGTCCACGAAGCGCAACGGCGTCGGGTACAGCGGCAGCTTGTTGCCGGCGCCGATGACCGGAACGCCCTGCATGCCATTGACCTTCAAGCCCAGTGCCTTGCCCATTTCCTCACGAAGCATGTCGGTGGAGCAGAGCAGGTTCATTGCCACCGCAAACTGCTTGCGCGGCTTGGAGTGGTGGACGCCGTTGCAGCCATCGGCCACGCCACCGAAGAAGACCCCATCGGCACCGCTGTCGCTGATCACTTGCGATGCGTGGTTGGCGATCCACTCGGGAATGGCATAGGTCGGCAGGTAGTACGGCACGGTGATATTTCGCACCGCCGCTTCACGGAAGCGGAAGGTCGCGCCGGAGTTGTCCAGTGCATCGTTCGTCTTCTTCAGGCTTTCACGCATTAATTCCAGTGCCATGTCCTTCGAACCGATCTCGCCGAGGCGGTCGGAAACGGCAAACACCACGTCGACAGTGGTCGTTTCACGAATCCACTTGTAGTCCCTGAGGCGATAGGACACCTGCTCGCCCGGCAGGATTTTGTCCGACACTCCGGGGCCGACAATCGTGGTCGTCCTTGGTGTCGGATGCGGCCGGACGCCGGTGACATTCTCCACCACCAAGCGTGTCAGGCGCTGGTGCGCATTCGGCAATGTGACCGTGCCCCCGCCCGTGGACACCCAGGTGAGCTGTGCGGCGGCGTTGTCGACCTCGCCACCACGCTCCTTGTCGACGTCGACGCGCTGTACCGGGAAGCGAAGTGCGTGCCAGTAACCGGAGCCAGGGCCGTTGTCGTTGACGAAGATGAACTCGAACGCTTCGCCAGGGCGGGTCCAGATGTGGGCCTCGCGATCAAAGATGTTGCCAGCGCTGATCTTCAGTCCATAGCCTGGGTCGATCACCTTCGAGTCAGCGATCTTGAACCTCCGGCGATCACGGTCCGAGGGGCTATCGGGGAAATTCAGATGGTAGCCCCGGAAGTTCTCGTTGGTGGCCGTGACCAGTGTGCGTGCCGTACTCGTCTTTCGCGATGCGTCATTCGGAAGTACGGGGCGATAGGTTGCATGATTCAGTTTCCACACGCGGAAGAAGGGATCAAAGACGTAGTGGTGCACGTCACCCGACTCGATCCGCAGGTTCGAGCGCGGGAACTGCGTATCGGCTGCGATGACCGAGCTCGGCCACGTTGCCGTGTGCCGAATGGTAACCGTGTCATAGGAGTGTGCGCCGTCGGGCAGGCCCACCTGGCCGACATGCTGCCCATCACGGAGATTGAGTACCGTTGCGAGCTTGCGTCCGTTTGAAGGAATGCGCCAGCGCGCTTCGTTCGGGCCATTGATCTCGCGCAGGTGCTTCGGGGACAGGCGCCAGGCCATGCTCATCCTGTTGCTGACGGCCAGGTTCTGGCCGGCGGGCAACATCACCTTTCTGACCTCTGAGGGCAGATGGGTGAATACACCGTCGACCTCCAGATGGCGGGGCGATGTCGCCAGGTTGGCCAGATAGATGGAACGCTCGGACAACGACAGCGAGGTGGGCAGCCGCACCCGGTCCTGCCAGTCATCATTGCGTAGCGTGAAGTACAGATTCGTATAGTTGCCCGGCAGCAGCTCGCGGTAGGCGTTTGATGCCGGGCTCAGGAAGCCGATATGGGCCTTTGCCGCTGCGGTTTGCTGAGAAGTGGCTGCGTCTTGGGCAAGACTGGCCCAGGACGGCAGTAGTGCCGCCAACGCAAGGCTGAGGTGCTTGAAGTTCATGTGTCCTCTCTCTCTGAAGGGTGGAGCGCAATCAGCCGCGGAACGGCGAGTACGCTGCTGCATGGTCGGTGCAGTACCGGACGGGAGCTATCGGACGTTGTCGGTAAACGATGCGAGCAGCCTTCGATGTGTTGGATTTTTTACAGAGTCACCTCGAGCAGATGGAAACCTCCGCGACGTTGTTCGCGTGTGCCAAGCGGTCACGGCTGCCCGCAAAAGTGCGGCTTCCGTCATCCACGATGTAGTTGGTATCGGGCCCAACGCGATTGTTTCCCCGCACATCCAGGGAGCGAAGGAACAATCAGCCTTGGGCGTAGGCCGGTTCTGGAGGGCTGTGGCCGCCGTCGCCCAGGCGTTCTACTTGGTGGCGTGCAGAGGAGGGCATCGCTTGGGAATCGGAAGTCAGACAGGCAGCATTGGAATCGGCAACCTCAGTTGCGTTGGAGCAGTGGCGAGGTATGCTCTATCCACACTTCCAGGGCCCCACGCCTGATGAGCAACACCCCCCGCATCGCTTTCCTGGCCAGCACCGCCGAACCTGCACAGATGGCCCGCGCGGCGATGATCTCGCGTTATGGCGATCACGCGCCCGAGCAGGCCGACGTGCTGTGCCCGCTGGGTGGCGACGGTTTCATGCTGCAGACCCTGCACCGGCACGGGCACCTGGGCAAGCCGGTGTTCGGCATGAAACTGGGCACCGTTGGCTTCCTGATGAACCAGTACCGCGGCGACGATGACGTGCAGGCCCGCATTGCGCGTGCCGAACCGGCCAACCTGCGCCCACTGGAAATGGTGGCGCTGACGGAGTCGGGGACCAGCACCGGCTCGCTGGCGTACAACGATGTCTCGCTCCTTCGCCAGACCCGGCAGGCGGCCCATATCGGCATCGACCTCAACGGCCAGGAGCGGGTGGCCGAGCTGATCGGTGACGGCGTGCTGGTGGCCACCCCGGCCGGCAGTACCGCCTACAATTATTCCGCGCACGGCCCGGTGTTGCCGCTGGGGTCGCATACCATCGCGCTGACGCCGCTGGCTCCGTATCGGCCGCGACGCTGGCGCGGGGCGATCCTCAAGGCCGACACCGAAGTGCGCTTCCGCGTGCTCGATCCCTACAAGCGTCCGGTCAGCGTCACCGCTGATTCGCACGAGACCCGCGATGTGGTCGAGGTTACCATCCGCGAGTCGAGGGACCGTCGTGTGACCCTGCTGTTCGACCCGGAGCACAACCTGGAAGACCGGATCCTGAGCGAACAGTTCGTTTTTTGAGGACAATGGGCGGCCGGCCCCGCCGACCGCTTGAAGGACCCCCACCGATGGGCGACAACTCCCCCCGTTTGCTGACCGTCGCGGTCACCTCGCGCGCGCTGTTTGACCTCGAGGAAAGCCACGCGCTGTTCGAGAGCGATGGCGTGGCGGCCTATGCCGAGTTCCAGCGCCAGCATGAGGACGACATCCTCGGTCCCGGCGTGGCCTTTCCCGTAGTGCGCAAGCTGCTGGCACTGAACCAGGGCGCCAGCCCGGAGAACCCGCGGGTCGAGGTGATCCTGCTGTCGCGCAATTCGGCCGATACCGGCCTGCGTATCTTCAACTCGATCCAGCATTACGGCCTGGGCATCATCCGTGCGACGTTCACCGCTGGCGAGCCGACTTGGCCGTATGTGAAGCCGTTCGGCACCGACCTGTTCCTGTCGGCCAACCCGGAATCGGTGCGCAGTGCGCTGCGCCATGGCATCGCGGCGGCGACCATCCTGCCCAAACCACCGGGCGAGACCGCTGCGGCAGCGGCCGACCAGATCGATACCGGTCGCCCGGCCGGCCAGCTGCGCATTGCCTTCGACGGTGACGCAGTGATCTTCGGTGACGAGAGTGAGCGCATTTCGCGCGAGCAGGGCGTGGAAGCCTTTGGCCGCCACGAACGCGAACGCGCCCGCGAGCCACTCAGTGGCGGCCCCTTCCGCGGCTTCCTGTCGGCCCTGCACACGCTGCAGGAAGTGTTCCCGGCTGGCGACAGCGCGCCGATCCGTACCGCACTGGTGACCGCGCGGTCGGCCCCGGCGCACGAGCGGGTGATCCGTACCCTGCGGGAGTGGGGCGTGCGCCTGGACGAAGCACTGTTCCTCGGCGGCCGGCACAAGGGGCCGTTCCTGCAGGCCTTCGGTGCCGACATCTTCTTCGATGATTCGCAGCACAACATCGACAGTGCCCGCGAGCATGTAGCCGCCGGCCACGTACCGCACGGCGTCGCCAACGAGGGCTGAGCCCGGTAGCTGTTGGCATCGCGGCGCAGCCGCGCCCACCAAGGTGGGCGTCTACCAGAGAGGGGTACAAGGCGGCGGCAGCGCCGGGCCATGCCCGGCGAGCGCAGCGGCATGGGGCTACGGGCTGCCCGACATCCCCAGCTGCAGGTCCACCACTTTCCAGCGCAGGCCCTGCGGCTCCAGCACCACCTTCATCGGTGGCTGGCCGGGGCCGCGATCCACATCGATCACGAAGCGGTCCAGCGCTTCGAAATGATGTTCGGCATTCTTCAACGGCCGCGCCGGTTCAGTTGCGCCGAAGGCGTCGCCACCCTGCAGTTCATTGCGGCCACGCTTCCACAGCACGTGGCCCTGCAGCATCGCGCCGATCCCGGTCGGGGTCACCATGGTTTCCACCGCGGCCCCCCCGAGCTGGTCGCCGAGGCCGTAGAGGAGGGCGCCGAACGGGCTGGCCGCCACGTCTGGGCCGGCCTGGCGCACCAGGTAGTCATTGAGCTGCGCGCGCAGGCTGCTGCGCACGCGCGGGAAATCGACGTAGCGCTCCAGGCGCGCAGTGTCGCGCTGCTCGATGGCCTTGGACAGGCCATTGACGGTCAGGTACGGGCCGCCGAACCACCAGGCCGCCAAGGCCAGGACCGGCAGCACAAGCAGTGCGGTGAGCTTCTTCATGCCGGACAGACTGCCGCAACGGCGGCAGTGCCGGGTGAAGACTCACTGACTGGGCGAACCACGGCCATCACCGAAGGCATCGACCAGCCGTTGCCGTTCCGCCGGAGTCAGCGCCTCCAGCCGCGTCGCCAGCACTTCGTCCAGGCTGCGGGTGCGGGTGGTGCCGAGGATGCCGCTGGCAACGCCGGGATGGCCCAGCGTATAGGCGAAGGCGGTCTGGGCCGGGCGCTGGCTGTGGATCGTGGCCACCGCGCGCCGCATCTGGCGGGCACTGCGCATCAGCTGGCGGCTGCTGGGCTTCAGCCACGCGCGCGCCAGATACCAGCCATCGGCCAGCCGTGGCAGGCGCGCACGCGCGGGCAGCAGGTGTCCTTGCGCCAGCACGGTGCCGGCCAGCACGCCGATGCCCACTGCCTGCAGCCGATCGATAAGCGGTTCTCGGTCCTGCTGCAGGGCGTTGTAGTCCAGCAGTACCACATCGAAGGCGTCCGGATGGGCGATCATCCAGCGCAGGGTCGAGGCCGAGTGGGTGTTGATGCCGGTGTACCGGATCAACCCACGTTCGCGCAGGCGCTGCAGTGCCGCCAGCAGGTCGTCACTGATGTCGTGTTCGCTGGCGCCATGCAGCTGGTAGACATCAAGATGGTCCAGGCCTAGGTTGCGCAGCGACGCCTCGCAGCTGGCGGTGATGGCCGCGGGCGAGAAGTTGCGTTGCTCGGCGCCGCTGATGCCGGCCTGGCCGGTCAGCGTGCCGCCCTTGCTTGAGATCACCAGTGAATCGCGCGGGTACTGCTTCAGCAACGGGCGCAGGATGCGGCCCAGGCGCGGCTCGGCATGGAAGCCGGAATAGTTGTGACCGGTATCGAGCAGGTTCACTCCGTGGGCAAGCGCATGTTCGACCACAGCAGCCGCCTCATGCTCGGGGAAGCGGCGATGACCCCAGAAGCCGGAGCAGCCCAATCCGATCGGTGAAACGGCCAGGCTGGTGCGGCCGAGCACGCGCCGCTGGCGGGCCAGCGGAAGATTCTGCGACATCAGAATTCCAGGTCCAGCGCAGCGCACAGGTAGTCGACGAACGGGCCGAGCGCGGCCAGGTCCTTGCCCAGCGTGGACAGCAGGCGTGGGCCGGTCATCGTGGCGTCGTCCAGCGAGCGCCACATCACCCAGTTGCGGTGCTTGAGGTCGTCGATGAACTCGAAGTCGGCCGGGAAGCCACGAGGGGGACGCACCAGCTTCTCGCTCTCCTCGAAATCGAAGCGCTTGCGCAGGGCCGGCGCGTGCGCGGCGGCCTTCCAGCTGCCCGGGTTGTCGAGGATGAAATGGCGCACGCGGCGCTGGGTTTCCGGTTCCGGATGCCACAGGCCGGCGCCGACGAAGCTCTCGCCGGGTTGCAGGTGCACATAGAAGGACGGCGCGGCCACCTCTCGGCGGCGCTCATGGAACAGGCGCGCACCCTGCCAGGTCTTGTACGGTGACTTGTCGTTGGAAAAGCGCGCGTCACGGTGGATGCGGAACAGCGAGCCACCGACGCCGCGGGTATCGGCGCGGAAGTGCTCGCTGACCTCGGCCAGTGCCGGCTGCAGGTCGCCCAGCAGGCGCAGGAACGGCTGCCGGACGTGGTCTTCATACTGCTGGCGGTGGTCGTTGAACCAGGTCTTGTCGTTGTGCCGCGCCAGGCTGCGCAGGAACTTGAAACTGGCGTCCGAGAAATAGGTGCTCACAGCGTCTCCTGCAGGTGCTGGCCCCAGTCGCGCAACGATTGCAGCAGGGCCTGGCGCCGCGCGTCGCCGGGCGCTTCGGCGGCCAGTGCATCAAGCTGTTGCTGGTACTGGGGCAGGTTGAGTTCGCCCAGGCCGCCGTCGCCGAGCAGGCGCTGGCGGCGGTAATCCTGCCAACGCTGGTGTTCGGCCGGCGCGAGGCTGCCGGGATGGTTGCGTGCGCGGTAGCGGAACAGCAGCTCTGGAAGGCGCGGGTCGCGGAAGCGGCCTTCCAGCGCGGCCAGCTGCTGCGGCGCGGTGGTGCGTGCCAGCGCGAGCAGCGGCTTGTCGCCGTTGCCGAGGAATCCGTCGTACAGCGAGGCATCGACATCGGCCACGGTCGCGACGCGGGGCTGGTTGTAGACCTGGCGTGCCTTCTCGGCCAGCTGTGGAGCGAACGCGCGCAGCCGTTCCACCTTGGCCTCGATCGCGGCCACGTCCAGGCCGAGGCGCGCATGATCGTCGGCGCGCAGGTGGTTCCATGCGATCAGTGCCGGCACCTTGTTCAGGTGTACTTCCTTCAGCGGCACGCGTGTCACGCCTTCGGGCAGCTCGCTGGCCCGCATGTACAGGCGCTGTGCGATCACCTCGGCCGGCAGCTCCAGCAGGTCGTCGATCTCGCCTTCCAGGTCGAACACGATCACCCGGTTGTTGATGGTCGGGTGTACGGCCAAGGGCAGAACCGGTGCGGCGCAAAGGCGGCTGGCAGGGTAGCGCATGGAAATGTGCAGGACCGGCTTCATCGCGGCCACGTCCAGCAGGCCGCCGACGAAGCGCTTGTCGCGCAGCTTCAGTGCATACTCCCACAGGCGCGGCTGCGACTGCTTGAACAGCCGAGCCATGCCGATGGTGGCGCGCACGTCTGACAGCGCTTCGTGCGCATCGCCTTCGCGCACGTTGTTGGCCTCGGCCAGGTGCTCGAGCTTGAACGAGGTGGCGCCGTCTTCGCGCAGCGGCCACCGGATGCCGTCCGGGCGCATCGCGCGCATCAGCCGCAGCATGTCCAGCAGGTCCCAGCGCGAATTGCCATTGCGCCACTCGCGCTCGTAGGGATCGTGGAAGTTGCGGAACAACCCGTAGCGGACGAACTCATCGTCGAAGCGCAGGGTGTTGTAGCCAAGTGCGCAGGTGCCGGGGCGCGACAGCTGCTCGTTGATGCGGTCGAAGGCTTCGGCCTCGCTGATGCCCTCGGCCAGGGCCTGCTGCGGGGTGATGCCGGTGACCAGGGTGGCCATCGGCGAGGGCAGCAGGTCGTCTGCCGGGCGCACGAAGAAGCTGACCGGCGTGTCGATCTCGTTGAGGTCGGCATCGGTGCGGATCGCGGCGAACTGCGAGATGCGCGTGCGCCGCGGGTCCTGGCCGAAGGTTTCCAGGTCGTAGAACAGGAAGCTGTCTGCCATCAGTGCGCGCCCTCCAGGACCGGCAACTGCGCGTGGACCTGCGTTTCCAGTGCGGCCCAGTCGATGTTGTCCAGTGAATCGTGACCGGCGGTGGCTGCAACCAGCAGGTCGCGCTGCAGTTCGGTGCGGCGCAGCGCCTCGGCGTAGGGCGTGTGCAGGAAGGTGACCATCGTGTAATGCGGCACGAAGCGGGTCGGCCAGCGCCGCTGCAGTTCCTGCTCCAGCTCGCGTTGCAGCAGGAATGCAGGGTCGGCCACGCGGTCGCGCATCTCCAGGTAGTTCTCAAGCGCCATCTGCTGGATGGCACGTGCATTCGGTTTGCGCTCGGCTTCGAACGCGGCGAACGCGCTTTCCAGGTCATCGGCCTCCATCAGCTGGCGGGCCAGTGCAACGCAGTCCTCGAATGCGCAGTTCATGCCCTGGCCGTGGAACGGCACCATCGCATGCGCGGCGTCACCGATCAGCACGGCGCGGCCCTGCTGATGCCAGCGTTCCAGGGTGAGCGTGCCGAGCAGGCCCGGCGGGTGTTGTTCCCAGTCCTTGCGCAGGTTGGGAATCAGCGGCAGGGTGTCGGCGAACTCGCGCGCGAACAGCGCCTCGGCCTGCGCGCCGGTGTTGACCGTGGCAAAGCTGGGATCGCCCTGGTTGGGCAGGAACAGGGTGACCGTGAAAGTGCCTTCGTGGTTGGGCAACGCGATGCACATGTAGTGGCCGCGCGGCCAGATGTGCAGCGCATTGCGCTCGATGCGGAAGCCGCCGTCGGCGGCCGGCGGGATCTCCAGTTCCTTGTACGAATGGTCAAGGAAGGCGATGTCCTCGCCCAGCGGCGCACGACGGTTCATCGCCGCGCGCAGTGCCGAGCCCGCGCCGTCGGCACCGATCAGGGTGTCAAAGCGGATGTCGTGCGGGCTGTCGTCACGGTCATCGATGAAACGCGCGTAGCCCGCATCGAAATCCACGGTATGCAGGCGGCGATGGAAGCGCACGGTGGCACCGGCCTGTTCGGCCAGTTCCAGCAGCGTGGTGTTCAGATCGCTGCGATGGATCGACCAGATCACCTCGCTGTCGTCGCGGCCATAGCGCTGCAGCTGCGGTTCGCCGTCGCGTGGATGCACCATGCGCCCGCGCATCATCACCGCGCGCGCCATCACCTCGTCTTCCACGCCGGCCTGGCGCAGTGCATTGCGCCCGCGCTCGGCCAACGCCAGGTTGATCGAACGACCGCTCTCGTAGTCGGCAATGCGGGGATCGCCACGGCGTTCGTACAGGGTGATGCGCCAGCCTTGCCGTGACAGCAGGATGGCCAGCAGGGACCCGGCAAGGCCGGCACCGATAATGCTCAACGAGCGGGAGGCGTGTGCGATCAACGAACTGTCCAGCAGCAGGGGAGGGGGCGGCTTACAGGCCGGCCCAGGCTTCCACTTCCTCGACGAAATGGTGCACGTCCAGGTAGCGGTTGTAGAGCGGGGTGGGCGAGATGCGGATCACGTCAGGCTCGCGCCAGTCGCCGAGCACGCCGATGCCGCGCAGGTGCTCGAACAGTGCACGGCCACGCTCGCGGCCACCGATCACGCGCAGCGACAACTGGCAGCCGCGGCGCTGCGGATCGGCCGGGGTAATGATGTCCAGCACCTGCGGCAGGCGTGCGCGGACCAGTGCTTCGAGCAGGCCGGTCAGCGCCAGCGATTTGCTGCGCAGCGCCTCCATGCCGGCACGCTCGAACAGGTCCAGCGAGGCACGCAGTGGTGCCAGGCCGAGGATCGGCGGATTGCTCAACTGCCAGCCTTCGGCACCGATGGCGGGGGTGAACTGGGGCGCCATCTGGAAGCGGGTCGATTCCTCATGGCCCCACCAGCCGGCAAAGCGCGGCAGGGTGGTGTCGCGATGGTGGCGCTCGTGCACGAAGGCGCCGGCCACCGCGCCCGGGCCGCTGTTGAGGTATTTGTAGTGGCACCACACGGCGAAATCGGGCGCCACCTCATGCAGGCGCAGCGGCAGGTTGCCAACCGAGTGCGCCAGGTCGAAGCCGATGCGTGCGCCCTGCAGGCGTGCGGCGCGGGTGATCGCATCGAGGTCGAAGGCCTGGCCGGTGCGGTACTGCACGCCGGGCCACAGCACCAGCGCCAGGCGCGGGCCGTGCTCGGCGATGGCGCGTTCGATCGCGGCCAGCGAAATCGTGCCGTTGGCTTCGTCCGGCTGCACTTCCACCAGACACTCGGCCGGGTCGAAACCATGGAAGCGGATCTGAGCTTCCACCGCGTGGCGGTCGGTCGGGAATGCGCCGGCTTCCATCAGGATCACCGGGCGCTGCGTGGTCGGCCGGTAGAAGCTGACCATCATCAGGTGCAGGTTCACGCTCAGCGTGTTCATCGCTACCACCTCGCTGGGCAGTGCGCCGACCACTCGGGCCAGCTGCGCGCTCACCAGGCGGTGGTAGGACAGCCACTGCGTCGGGCCGGTGAAGTGGCCTTCCACCGCCCGTTCGCCCCATTGTTTCATCACTTCCTGCACCGCTGCCTGCGCACCGCGCGGCTGCAGGCCCAGCGAGTTGCCGACGAAGTAGGTCTGCTCGCCGCCTCCATGGCGCGGAATCAGGAATTCGCCACGCAGCGGGCGCAGCGGATCGGCGGCGTCCAGGGCGATGGCGTGGGTGCGGCTGAGCAGGTCGGACATGGTCGGGCAACAGGCTGCAACGGGACCGCCAGTGTAGCGCCTGGCGGCGTGCCTGCCGCCGAACCTGTAGAGCCGAGCCCATGCTCGGCTGCCGGGCCACGAAGCCGAGCATGGGCTCGGCTCTACAGGGGCAGGTGCTCAGCCCGCCGCCGGCACCGGCAGCGGATCCACGTGCCCGCACTGGCTGCAGGTACGCAGTTCCAGGCTGGCGTGGTAGCGCGCAAACACCTTGGGCAGGTCGGTTTCGATGTTCTGCAGCGGGAAATACTCTTCGTGCAGCTTGTGGTTGCAGCGCTCGCAGTGCCAGATCACGCCGTCCATCTCATGCGGCAGCCGCTTGCGCTCGACCACCAGGCCGATGCCCCCGGGCGGGCGCCGCGGCGAGTGCGGCACCTTCGCCGGCAACAGGAAGATCTCGCCGGCGCGGATCGGAATGTCGCGTACCGCGCCGTCCTCCTGCACCTTCAGCACCATCTCGCCTTCGAGCTGGTAGAACCACTCGGGGCCTTCGTCGTAGTGGTAGTCGGTACGCGAGTTCGGCCCGCCGACCACCATCACGATGAAATCGCCGTTGTCGATCATCTTGTTGCCCACCGGCGGCTTCAGCAGGTGGCGGTTCTCTTCGATCCAGGCGTGCAGGTTGATCGGTGGAGCGAGCATGGTGGTCATCCGTGTGGGGATCAGTCGCGACGTCCCTTGCGCGGCACGAAGGACAGCGCTTTTTCATACGCTGGCTGCAGCTCTTCCAGCGAACCGACGTCGATGCCCATTTCACGCACGCGTCCGTCTTTCAGGCTGTAGACCCAGCCGTGCACCATCAGCTTCTGGCCGCGGGCCCAGGCATCCAGCACGATGGTCGAGCGGCAGAGGTTGGCGACCTGCTCGATCACGTTCAGCTCGCACAGCCGGGCGTGCTTGAGTTCGTCGTCTTCGATGGCGTCGAGGATGCCCTGGTGCTTCTGCACCACGTCACCGACATGGCGCAGCCAGTTGTCGGCCAGGCCGACGCGGGTGTTGTGCAGGCAGGCATGCACGCCGCCGCAGCCGTAGTGGCCGACGATCAGGATGTGCTTGACCTTCAGCTGGTCCACCGCGTACTGCACCACGCTCAGGCAGTTAAGGTCGGTGTGGGCGACCACGTTGGCGACGTTGCGGTGCACGAACACTTCGCCCGGCGCCATGCCGATGATCTGGTTGGCCGGCACGCGCGAATCGGAGCAGCCGATCCACAGGTACTCGGGATGCTGCTGCTTGGCCAGCTGGTGGAAGAAGTCGGGGTCCTCCTTCTCGATGCGGTCGGCCCAGTCGCGGTTGTTCTGCAGCAGCTTGTGGATGTCTTTCATGTTCGGGTCCCTGGCGTCGGGTGGGGCGCACCGCAGCCATCCAGCTGCGACGTCGCGGGAATCGGGGGTGTTCAGCCGCTGCGGGCGGCCTGTTCGCGGTGCCAGCGCATCCACTGCGCCAACTCGGTGGAGGAAGGGGTGCCCAGCTGTTCCAGTTCGGCGATCACGGCGCGCTGGTTGGCGTCGGGATGGTTCTGGCTCAGCTTCAGCTTCAGCTGCACGTGTTCGACCTGGAAACGGAAGCCGACGATGGCGCGCAGTTCCGGGCCATGTTCGGCACGCGTGGCATCGAACTGCCAGGCCTGGCCGACGCTGGCTTCGAAGTGGTCGCTGATCGCGCCGACCAGCCCGGCCAGCGCATCGGTGTCGTCGAAGGTGTGCAACTGGCCACGCAGCTCGGCGGCGGCGTAGTTCCAGGTCGGCACCCGTGCGGCAGGCTCCTTGTCCGGATACCAGCTGGCCGAGACGTAGCCGTGTGGTCCGTCGACCAGCACCTTGGCCGCACCGCCGTGGCGCGACTGCGGGTTGGCGCGGGCCCAGTGCCCGCGCAGCTCGATGCGCTCGCCCTCGCGCCGGTACAGCACCGGCATCCGGGTCAGCTCCGGCAGGCCATCGCTGCCGGGGGTGAGCACCGTGACGAATGGACCACGCGCCAGCAGGCGGTCCAGCCAGAGCAGGTCGGTCTCGGCGAAGGCGCGTGGAGTGAACATGCCTGGATCAGGCGCGCGCGCCCAGCGACTGGATCATGCGGCCGCGCAGGCCTTCGTCGTTGTCGGCCTGCGGCGGCTGCACTTCGTGCAGGCTGAAGCCGCGCACCAGCGCGTCTTCCTCGTCCAGACCGTCATACTCGACGAATTCGGCGTCGAACAGCTGCGAACGGGCGGTGTCTTCGCTGTCATAGCTCAGCGTATTGCCGTCGCTGTCGAGCACCTCAGCGGTGCCGGCCGGGCGAACGCGCAGGCGCGCCCAGATCAGGGTGTTGCCGAGGCTGGCCAGCCACCAGCTGTCGCGCGAGGCGGAAATGTCATTCATGGGGGTTACCAGAGCGAGGCCAGCCAGAGCAGGGCGGCCATGCCCAGTCCGGCCAGCAGGGTCAGCAGCGATACCCAGGCCGGCGTCGCCAGCCCGGACAGCGAGCGGTCCGGCTGCTGGCGATAGTCGCGGCGCAACAGCCAGGCCAGGGCATCGGGCTTGAGGAAGGCGCCGCTGCCGAAGCGCTCGGCGAGCGCCGGATGGCGGTCGCGAACGTGCACCAGGGTCAGCGGCCAGAAGATCACGAAGGCACTGAACCCGGCCACTGCAACGCCGACGAAACACAGGGCGAAGAACAGGGTCATGGGAGCCGTACCTCCGTGGACGTGTGGGGCTTAGAAGTCCGCGCTGCCCGGGGCGCGCGGGTAGGGGATCGCATCGCGGATGTTGGACAGTCCGCAGACGTACACCACCAGGCGTTCGAAGCCCAGGCCGAAGCCGGCGTGAGGCACCGAGCCATAGCGGCGGAAGTCGCGGTACCAGCTGTAGTGCTCACGATCCAGGCCGAACTGGGCCATGCGCGCGTCCAGCACGTCGAGGCGCTCCTCACGCTGGCTGCCACCGATGATCTCGCCGATGCCCGGGGCCAGCACGTCCATCGCGGCAACGGTCTTGCCGTCGTCGTTCAGGCGCATGTAGAAGGCCTTGATGTGCTCCGGATAGTTGGTCACCACCACCGGACGGCCGACATGCTCCTCGGTCAGCCAGCGCTCGTGCTCGGTCTGCAGGTCCAGGCCCCATTCCACCGGGAAGTCGAACTTCCTGCCGGACTTCTGCAGCAGGCTGACCGCATCGGTGTAGTCGATGCGCTCGAACGGTGCGTTGATGAAATCTTCCAGCTTGGTGATCGCGTTCTTGTCCACGCGCTCGGCGATGAAGGCCAGATCGTCGCTGCGCTCGTTCAGCACGGCGCGGAACAGGTACTTCAGGAACTCTTCGGCCAGGCGTGCGTCTTCGGCCAGGTCGGCGAAGGCGATTTCCGGCTCGATCATCCAGAACTCCGCCAGATGGCGGGTGGTGTGGCTGTTCTCGGCGCGGAAGGTCGGGCCGAAGGTGTAGACCTTGCTCAGCGCCAGGCAGTACGCCTCGACGTTCAGCTGGCCGGACACGGTCAGGAACGTTTCCTTGCCGAAGAAGTCGCGGCTGAAGTCGATCGCGCCCTTCTCGTCACGCGGCAGGTTCACCATGTCCAGGGTGGACACGCGGAACATCTGGCCGGCGCCTTCGGCATCGGAGGTGGTGATGATCGGGGTGCTGATCCAGTTGAAGCCGTTCTCGTGGAAGAAGCGGTGCACGGCCTGGGCCAGGCAGTTGCGGATGCGGGTGACTGCGCCGAACAGGTTGGTGCGCGGGCGCAGGTGCGCCACTTCGCGCAGGAACTCCGGCGACATCGGCTTGGGCTGGATCGGGTAGGTGAGCGGGTCTTCGACCCAGCCGACCACGTCCAGTGCGCTGGCCTGGATCTCGAACGACTGGCCCTTGCCCTGCGACTTCACCAGGGTGCCGGTGCCGATGACCGAGCAGCCGCTGGTCAGGCGCTTGATCTCGTCGAAGTTGGCCAGGGTGTCGTTGGCCACGATCTGGATCGGGGCGAAGCAGGAGCCGTCGCTCACATTCACGAAGGCCAGATTCGCTGAACCGCGCACCGTGCGCACCCATCCGCGTACCGTGACTTCGCCGCCTTCCGGGATCTTCCCGGCAAGCGCATGTTCAACGCTGACCACCGTCATGACTTGAATCCTCTGCTGATCGACTCGATCTGTGAACACGGGAGTTTACCGGTTGCAGCGTTCTGCTTGCGAGGCATTTTTCGTGGCAACGGCTCCTTATAATGTCCCCGTACCTCTGGAGTAGCCCCATGGCCGTCAGCCTGACCCCCATTGCCTTCGAGCGCGTGCAGCGCTTCGTCGCCCAGACCCCCGGCGCGCTGGGCCTGCGTTTCGGCGTGACCAGGACCGGCTGCTCCGGCTGGGGCCACGTGACCGACCTGGCCCGCGACGAGCGCGAGGGCGATACCGTGTTCGACCAGGACGGTGTGAAGATCTATGTCGACGCCAAGAGCCTGGCGCTGGTGGACGGCACCGTGATCGACTTCGGCAAGCATGGCCTGAGCGAGACCTTCACGTTCAGCAACCCGAACGCCACCGCCGAGTGCGGCTGCGGCGAAAGCTTCACCACCGACGCCGACAAGGCCTGACGCGCGGCTTTGGCGCCCGCCGGGCATGGCCGGCGCTACCCGCCTGGTGGGTGCCGACCTTGATCGGTACCGGGGCAGGGCATCCCGGTTCAGAAGGTCGGGTGCCCCCGGTTGCCCGCCATCCCCATCTGCGCCATAATGCGCGGCTTCCTGCCTTCCTGGCGGGAATCCTTGCCCCACCGCGGTCTCAACGGCGGGGGGCTGTCCGGCCGAAAGGCCACATCCGAAAGGTAGAAAAAACATGAGTCGTCATTACGAAATCGTGTTCATGGTCCACCCGGACCAGAGCGAGCAGGTCCCGGCCATGATCGAGCGCTACAAGTCGCTGGTCGAGAACGGCAACGGCACCATCCACCGCCTGGAAGACTGGGGCCGCCGCCAGCTGGCGTACCCGATCCAGAACCTGGTGAAGGCCCACTACGTGCTGATGAACATCGAAGCCGACCAGGCCGTTCTGAACGAACTGACCGAGAGCTTCCGCTTCAACGACGCCGTGCTGCGCAACCTGGTCATCAAGCGTGACGAGGCTGACACCGAGCAGTCGCTGATCATGAAGAGCAAGGACGAGAAGGGTGACAAGCCGGAGCGCGGTGAGCGCCGTCGTCGTGACGACGAAGAAGGCGAGTCCAACACCACCGCTGACAACGAAGCCGGCGACGACGCCGCTTCCGCCGCCTAAGGAGCCTTCCCATGTCCAAGTTCTTCCGTCGCCGCAAGTTCTGCAAGTTCACTGCTGAAGGTGTGAAGGAGATCGACTACAAGGATCTCAACACCCTGCGCCAGTACCTGACCGAGAACGGCAAGATCGTGCCGAGCCGCGTCACCGGTACCAAGTCGAAGTACCAGCGCCAGCTGGCGACCGCCGTCAAGCGCGCCCGCTTCCTGGCCCTGATCCCGTACACCGACAACCACGACGTCTGATGCCGGCGGGGCGGCCCGGTGCCGCCCCCGCTGTGCCAGCTATTCGGACAGCCTTTGTTGCGGGGCATCGCCTCGCTAACGAATAACTCATCTGGAGCAATACCATGCAGCTGATCCTCCTGCAGAAAGTCACCAACCTCGGCAACCTGGGCGACCTGGTCGACGTGAAGCCGGGCTACGGCCGTAACTTCCTCGTGCCGCAGGGCAAGGCCGTGCCGGCCACCGAGAGCAACAAGGCCGAGTTCGAAGCCAAGCGCGCCGAGTACGAAGCCAAGGCCCAGGCCATCCACGCAGAAGCTGAAGGCCGCAAGGCCAAGCTGGAAGGCGCGAGCGTGACCATCGCCGCCAACGCTTCGACCGAAGGCAAGCTGTACGGCTCGGTCGGCCCGCGCGACATCGCCGAAGCCTTCACTGCCGCCGGCCTGCCGCTGGAGAAGAGCGAAGTCATCCTGGGTGAAGGCGCCTTCCGCAACATCGGCGAATACGACGTGCTGGTCCACCTGCACGCCGACGTCGAGACCACCGTCAAGGTCGTCGTCGTCGCCGAAGCCTGATCCCACGCCGCAAGGCCTGGCATCACCGCAGAACGGGCGCCCGCAAGGGTGCCCGTTTTGTTTTATGGTTCCGTTTCGCCAGCTCGGGCCACGTGCGGCCGGCGGGGCAGGGCCGGGCAATGTTCCACGCCCATTCGTAGAACACGGCCACATCGGTATACTCAGGGCGTCACACCCGTTCCACGGGCATCGATCCCAACAGGATCAATGACTTGGAGGGTAAACGCAGGCCGCTTGCCGGCCCCAGTCCGGAACCCCTATGCGTCTTTCCACGATCAAGCTGTCCGGCTTCAAGTCGTTCGTCGATCCGACCACCCTGCACCTGCCGACCAACATGACCGGCGTGGTGGGCCCCAATGGCTGCGGCAAGTCGAACATCATCGACGCCGTGCGCTGGGTCATGGGCGAGAGCTCGGCCAGCCGCCTGCGCGGCGACTCGCTGACCGACGTGATCTTCTCCGGTTCCAACGCCCGCAAGCCGGTGTCGCAGGCCACGGTCGAGCTGATCTTCGACAACTCCGACCACACGATCTCCGGCGAGTACGCCGCGTTCAACGAAATCTCGGTCAAGCGCACGGTCAGCCGCGACGGTACCAGCAACTACTACCTCAACGGCACCAAGTGCCGCCGCCGCGACATCACCGACCTGTTCCTCGGCACCGGCCTGGGCCCGCGCAGCTACTCGATCATCGAGCAGGGCATGATCAGCCAGATCATCGAGGCGCGCCCGGAAGACCTGCGCGTCTACCTGGAAGAGGCGGCCGGCATCTCCAAGTACAAGGAGCGCCGCAAGGAGACCGAGACCCGCATCCGCCACACCCGCGAGAACCTGGACCGGCTGGGCGACCTGCGCGACGAGATCAGCAAGCAGCTGGAGCACCTCAAGCGCCAGGCCAAGCAGGCCGAGCAGTACCAGGCCCTGCAGGAAGAGCGCCGGGTCAAGGATGCCGAGTGGAAGGCGCTGGAATTCCGCGGCCTCGACGGGCGCCTGTCGAAGCTGCGCGAAGGCCTGTCGCAGGAAGAGACCAGGCTGCAGCAGCTGATCGCCGACCAGCGTGATGCCGAGGCGCGCATCGAGACCTCGCGCGCGCGGCGCGAAGAGGCCGCCGACGCGCTGAACACCGCGCAGGCTGCGGTCTACCAGGTCGGCAGTACGCTGGCGCGCCTGGAACAGCAGATCCAGCACCAGCGCGAGCTGTCGCAGCGCCTGCACAAGGCGCGCGATGAAACCCAGCAGGCGCTGGCTGAACTGGGCCAGCACATCAGCGGCGACGAGGCCAGACTGAGGGTGCTGCGCGAGGCGGTGGAGGCCGCCACTCCGCAGCTGGAAGCACTGCAGGAAGAAAACGAGATCAAGCAGGAAAGCCTGCGTGAGGCTGAAGAGCGGCTGGCCAGCTGGCAGCAGCGCTGGGAACAGCACACCTCGCAGAGTTCGGAAGCCTCGCGCGCCGGCGATGTCGAGCGCACGCGCGTGGACTACCTGGACAAGCAGATCCTCGACGCCGACCGGCGTCGCGAGGCCCTGGCCGCCGAACGCGCAGGCCTGGACGTGGACGCGCTGGAAGAAGCCTTCGAGCAGCTGCAGCTGCAGCACGACACGCAGAAGGCCGCGCTGGATGAACTGAGCGAAGACGTCGAGCTGCGCAAGCAGGGCGTGGCGGCGGTGCAGGAACAGCAGCGCAATGGCCAGAACGAACTGGCTGAACTGCGCAAGCAGGCCAACGGCCTGCGCGGTCGCCTGGCCTCGCTGGAAACCCTGCAGCAGGCCGCGCTGGGCCAGGAGCAGGGTGCAGCCGTGGCCTGGCTGAAGGCGCGCGGGCTGGATTCGGCGGCGCGCGTCGGCGAACGCCTGGACGTGGATGCCGGCTGGGAGAACGCGGTGGAAAGTGCGCTGGGCCAGCTGATCGAAGGCGTGCTGGTCGATGACCCGGCCAGCCTGGTCGGCGCGCTGGGCGAACTTGGCGAAGGCCACATTGCGCTGGTCGCCGACGATGCTGCTGAACTGAAGGTGGCGCCGACCTCGCTGGCGGCACTCGTGCGCGGCCCGGCGGCGATCCGTCGGCTGCTGGCGCACCTGCATGGTGCGAAGGACCTGTCCGAGGCGAAGGCCCTGCAGGCCAGCCTGCCGGAAGGCGATTCGATCATCACCCAGGGCGGCGAGCGGCTGGGCCAGGGCTGGCTGCGCGTGTGGCGCTCCGGTGCCGCCGAGCAGGGTGCGCTGCTGCGCGAGCGTGAGATCAACGAACTGCGTGAGCAGATCGAGCAGCTGCAGGACCGCGAGGCCGAGCTGGAAGAGCAGCTGAGCAGTTTCCGTGAGCAGCTGCAGGCGGCCGAGCAGCAGCGCGAGGACGCGCAGCGCGCGCTCTACCAGGCCCACCGCGCGGTGTCCGAGCTGGCCGGCCAGCTGCAGGGCCAGCAGGGCAAGGTGGAAGCGGCACGCACCCGCATCGACCGCATCGAGGGCGAGCTGAAGCAGTTGCAGGAAGCGCTGGAAGCCAACAACGAGCAGGCGCGTGAAGCGCGCTCGCGGCTGGAGAGTGCGGTCAGCAGCATGGGCGACCTGGAATCGACCCGGCAGCGGCTGGAGGGCGAGCGTCGGCAGTTGACCGAGGCCCGTGACCTGGCCCGCGATGCCGCCCGCGCGGTACGCGAGCGCGCGCATTCGCTGGCCTTGACCCTGGAATCGCAGCGCGCGCAGCTGGACTCGTTGAGCCAGGCGCTGGAACGCATGGGCACCCAGCGCGGGCAGCTGGACGCGCGGCTGGGCGAGCTGTACTCGCAGCTGGACGAAGGGGATTCGCCGGTCGAATCGCTGCAGGCCGAACATCAGAACGCGCTGGAAGAGCGCGTGCGGGCCGACCGTGTGCTGACCGAGGCGCGAACGCTGCTGGACGGCATCGACGCCGAGCTGCGCAACTACGAGCAGACCCGCCACCAGCGCGACGAGCAGGCGTTGGCCCAGCGCGAGCGCATTTCGCAGCGCAAGCTCGACCAGCAGGCCTTGGTGCTCAGCGCCGACACCCTGCAGGCGGCGGTGGAAAAGGCCGGCTTCGTGCTGCAGGACGTGCTCAATGCACTACCCGAGGACGCCCGCCTGGGCGACTGGGAGCAGGCCGTGCACCAGATCGACGCACGCATGCGCCGGCTGGAGCCGGTCAACCTGGCCGCCATCCACGAGTACGGCGAGGCTTCGCAGCGTTCGGACTACCTGGATTCGCAGCACGCCGACCTGACCACGGCGCTGGAAACACTTGAGGATGCCATCCGCAAGATCGATCGCGAGACCCGCGGGCGCTTCAAGGACACCTTCGACCGCGTCAACGCCGGCGTCCAGGCGCTGTATCCGCGCCTGTTCGGTGGTGGCCACGCCTACCTGGAACTGACCGGAGAAGACCTGCTCGACACGGGTGTGACCATCATGGCGCGCCCGCCGGGCAAGCGCGTGTCCAGCATCTCGCTGCTGTCCGGCGGCGAGAAGGCGATGACCGCAGTGGCGCTGGTGTTCGCCATCTTCCAGTTGAATCCCGCCCCGTTCTGCCTGCTGGACGAGGTGGACGCCCCGCTGGACGAAGCCAACGTCGGCCGCCTGGCCAACATGGTCAAGGAAATGAGCGAGAAGGTGCAGTTCCTGTTCGTCAGCCATAACAAGGCGACGATGGAGGCCGCGCACCAGCTGTCGGGCGTGACCATGCGTGAGCCGGGTGTCAGCCGCCTGGTCAGCGTGGACCTGGAAGAAGCGGCGCGATTGGCGGGCGCGGCCTGACGTGCCATCCTAGTTACCTGAATGAATTAGCCGGAGAACCTATCGAATGTCCGACACGGCACTGTTGCGCATCGGCATCCTGGCCGCCGGCCTGCTGTTGATCGCCGCGATCTTCCTGTTTGGCCGTCCGAAGAAGAAGCCCCAGGGCCGTCGCGTGGAGAACACGGAACCGGCCAGTGGCGAGCGCCGCGAACCGGTCCTGGGCGAGGACGGCGTCGTGGTGGCTGAGGGCCGCGTCGAACCGGGCATGCGCGGGGAAGGCGAGCAGGCCGAACTTGGCCTGGCCGACACTGACCCGGGCGCGGCCAACGACCTCGGCAAGCGCACTACCCAGGATTTCGACAAGATCGTCTCGCTGTTCGTGGCCGCCCGTGCCGGCGAGCAGCTGCGCGGCGAAGACATCGTGGTGGCGGCCGAGAAGACCGGCCTGGTATTCGGCCACATGAACGTGTTCCACCGCCTGGTGGAAGGCCACCCCGAGCGCGGCCCGATCTTCTCGATGGCCAGCATCATGAAGCCGGGCAGCTTCGACATGGCCAACATCCGTGCCATGGAAACCCCGGCCATCGCCTTCTTCCTGACCCTGCCGGCGCCGCTGACCGCGCTTGATGCCTGGGAGAAGATGCTGCCGACCGTGCAGCGCATGGCCGAGCTGCTCGATGGCGTGGTGCTGGACGACAGCCGCAATGCCTTGGGCCGCCAGCGCATCGCGCACATCCGCGACGAGCTGCGTGCCTACGACCGCCAGCACCAGGCACCGCCGCTGACCAAAACCCCGCGCTGGTAAAGCCTGTTGTGCCGGCCAACGGTCGGCACCCACCCCGGTAGATCCACGCCATGCGTGGATGGAGCGAACCAAGGTTCGCCCCCACCGACAGGGTCAGGCCGGTACGCCGGCCACCTTGGCGAACGCACGGCGGAATGCGGCCATCTCGTCTTCGGTGCCGACGGTCACGCGCACGCGCTGTGGCCAGATCGGCCAGCTGCGGCCAATGATCACGCCGTTGTCTGCCATCGCCTTGGCAAAGGCGGCACCGTCGCGCTGCACATCCACCACGAAGCAGTTCGCTTCCGACGGGACGCAGCTGAAACCACGCTTGCCCAGCCACGCGATGGTGGCCTGCCGCACCTGGGCATTCTGCAGGCGCCGCTGCGCGATCAACTGGGGATCCTGCAGGCTGGCCAGTGCTGCGGCCAGTGCTGGCACGGGCAGTGGGTTGTCGCCCAGGCTGGCCAGTTCGCGCAGGCGGTCGGGATTTGCGGCCGCCACGCCCAGGCGCAGGCCGGCCATGCCGTACAGCTTGGAGAACGTGCGCAGCACGATCAGGTCATCGCGCTGCGCAACCTGCGCGATCAGGCTCGGCTGCTCGCTGTACTGCAGGTAGGCCTCGTCGACCAGCACGCGGGTCGATGCGGGCTTGTGGGCCAGCAGCCAGGCGAGCTCATCCGGTGGGCTGATCGAACCGGTCGGGTTGTTCGGATTGCACACATACACCAGCCCGGTCGGGCGCGCTTGCGCGGCGGCGACCATGGCACGCAGGTCATGCGCGCCGTCGTCGCGCAGCGGCACCTTCTGCACATGGGCGCCGCGAGCAGCGGCGACCTCGCCCAGGGTCTCGAAGGTCGGGTCGGCCACCACCAATCCCGCCTGCGGCCCGGTCCACACCGTGGCGGCGCGGTTCAACGGCTCGCTTGAGCCGGGATAGAGGCGCACGTGGTCGGTCGGAATACGTGCCTGCTCGATGAAGGCATCGCGCACCTGTGCGGCCAGGGCGAAGCGGTAGCGGCCGCAACTGGCGATACTGTCGCGCGCGGCCTGCTGGGCCGCCGGCGAGGGGCCGTAGGGGCACTCGTTGAAGTTCAGCAGTACCACGCCTTCGGCAGGGGCCGGGGCGACGGCGGCCGCAGGTTGGGCCTGGCCAAGCCGCGGCAGTCCGCTGCCAGCGACGGCGAGGCCGGCACCGGCCAGTTGCAGGAAGCGTCTACGGGAAGCAGGCAGGGTCACGGGTGGGATTCCGAGGAGTAGCCTTCGCACGCTAGCGCTGGTTGCGGTGGGCGGCAAGCCCGCTTTTTGTAGTGCCGAGCCATGGTCGGCTGCAGGTGTGCCAACCAAGGTTGGGCACCTGCCGGGGCGGGGAGATGGTTGGCATCCACCAGGGCAGGGGGGGGGGCGCCCGTCGAGCATGGCTCGGCGCTGCGAAGGGGGGGCATTACAGGGCCTGACGGCCGGGCGCGGTAGAATCCCCGGCCATCCCAGAACCAGCGGATTCCGATGAGCTCCAGCCCCGCCGAACGCGCCGAAGATCTCCGCCGGCAGATCGCCCAGGCCAACCGCGCCTACCATGAGCTGGACGCCCCGGAGATCCCCGACATCGACTACGACCGGATGGTGCGCGAGCTGGAAGCACTGGAGCGCGAACATCCGGAACTGGCCCGGGCCGACAGTCCGACCCAGCAGGTCGGCGCGCGTCCCTCCGGCCGTTTCCCCGAAGTCCGCCATGCGGTGCCGATGTTGTCGCTGTCCAACGCCTTCAGCGATGAGGAAGTGGCGGATTTCGTGCGCCGCATCGATGAACGCCTGGGCCGCCGCAGCCTGCAGTTTTCGGCCGAGCCGAAGATGGACGGCCTGGCGATCAGCCTGCGCTATGAGGATGGTCATTTCGTGCTCGGCGCGACCCGCGGCGATGGCAGCACCGGCGAGGACGTGACCGCCAACCTGCGCGAGATCGGCGATGTTCCCAAGCGGCTGCACGGCAAGGACTGGCCGGACGTGCTGGAGGTGCGCGGCGAAGTCTACATGGCGCGTGCCGATTTCGAGGCATACAACGAACGTGCGCGCCTGCACGGCGGCAAGGTGCTGGCCAACCCGCGCAATGCGGCGGCCGGGTCGCTGCGCCAGCTCGACCCGAAGATCAGTGCGCAGCGCAGGTTGAGCTTCTTTGCCTACGGTACCGGTGAAGTGCAGGGCGGCGAGCTGCCCGATACCCATTCGGGCACGCTGGCGCAGCTCGGCGCCTGGGGTTTCCCGGTCAGCGCGCTGTGCAAGGTGGTGGAAGGCACCGACGGCCTGCTCGGCTACTACCGCGATATCGGCGAGCGCCGCGACGGCCTGCCGTTCGATATCGATGGCGTGGTCTACAAGCTGGATGACCGTGCCGGCCAGCAGGCGATGGGCTTTGTCTCGCGTGCGCCACGCTGGGCCATCGCGCACAAGTTCCCGGCACAGGAACAGAGCACCACGGTGGACGCGATCGAGATCCAGATCGGCCGCACCGGTGCGGCCACACCGGTCGCGCGGCTGGCACCGGTGGCCGTGGCCGGCGTGATCGTGTCCAACGCCACGCTGCACAACGCCGACCAGATCGCACGCCTCGACGTGCGCGTCGGCGACAGCGTGATCGTGCGCCGTGCCGGCGACGTGATCCCGGAAGTGGTCAGCGTCATCCTCGATCGCCGCCCGCAGGGCACCACGCCCTGGCAGATGCCGACGCGCTGCCCGGTGTGCGGCTCGGAGATCGTGCGCGAGGAAGGGGCGGCCGCATGGCGCTGTTCGGGCGAGCTGTCCTGCCCGGCGCAGCGCAAGGAAGCCATTGCCCATTTCGCTTCGCGCCGCGCGATGGACATCGACGGCCTGGGCGACAAGTACATTGAAACCCTGGTCGACGCTGGCATCGTCAAGAGCGTGGCCGACCTGTACCGGCTCAGTCGTGACCAGCTGCTGCACCTGAAGCTGGTGCTGGACGCTGAAGATCCCTCGGCGCTGGCCGCCGCACTGAAGCTGCACCTGCCGGCCGAAGGCAGTGGCGCGGTGCTCAATGCGGTGCTCAGGCTGGACGGCAACGATCCGGGCTGGCGCGCGCAGGCGCTGGCGCAGCCGGCCCGCTTCGAATGGAACACGAAGAAGATCGCGACCAAGTGGGCCGACAACCTGATCGCGGCCATCGACGCCAGTCGTGCCGCCACGCTGGAACGGCTGCTGTTCGCGCTGGGCATCGAGCACGTGGGCGAAAGCACGGCCAAGGCGCTGGCGCAGTGGTTCGGTGACCTGGAACTGATCCGCCACCTGCCGTGGCCATTGTTCAAGCGCGTGCCGGACATCGGTGGCGAAGTGGCGCGGTCGCTCGGCCACTTCTTCGAACAGCAGGGCAACCAGCAGGCCATCGATGACCTGCTGCAGGTCGGCCAGGTCCGCATCAGCGATGTGCACGCGCCCAGCGCCAGGCTGCGCGAGGGGCTGGACCTGGCGCAGCTGTTGGTCGAATCAGAGATTCCCGGCATCACCCGCCTGCGCGCGGAGAGACTGGTGGCTGCGTTGCCCGGTGCCCAGGCGGTGCTCGACGCCGAGCATGGGCAGTTCGTCAACGCAGGATTGCCGGACGACACCGCGCGTGGCCTGGCCCAGTGGCTGGACAGCGAGGGCCATGGCGCGATGCTGCTGGCAGCCGAGAAGGCGATGCAGCAGATCCTGGCCAAGGCACCGGCGCTGGCCGAGATCGTGGCCGGCCCGCTGGATGGGCAGACCGTGGTGCTGACCGGCACCCTGGCCCAGCTCACCCGCGATGCCGCCAAGGAGCGCCTGGAGGCCCTCGGTGCAAAGGTCTCCGGCAGCGTTTCGAAGAAGACCAGCTTCGTGGTCGCCGGTAGCGAAGCGGGTTCCAAGCTGGACAAGGCGCAGTCGCTGGGCGTGCCGGTGTGGGACGAAGACCGCCTGCTGGCCTATCTGGCCGAACACGAGTGACGATCCCGCCGGGTGTCCCCGCGCCCGGCATGAAACACAAAGGAACACCGATGCAGACCGCCCCGCTGGATTTCCGCCTGGCCACCCGTGCCGACGAGGAGCTGTTGATCGCGCTGATGCGCGAGTTCTACGCCGAAGACAGGATCGACTTCGATGACGCGCGCGTGCGTCGCGGCGTGGACGCGCTGCTGGCCGATCCGCGCAATGGCGAAGTGCTGTTGTGGATGGACGAGGCGGGCGAGGTAGTCGGCTACGCGGTGATCGCGATGGGCTTCAGCCTGGAGCAGGGCGGCCACTTCATGCTGCTGGACGAGCTGTACCTGAGCCATCGCGCGCGCGGTCGTGGCCGCGGCAAGCAGGCGCTGGCCATCTGCGAACAGCGCGCTCGTGGTCGTGGCGTCAGCCGCCTTCGCCTGGAAGTGAACCACCACAACGAACTGGCCCGACGCCTGTACCTGGCCAGCGGCTACATCGACGATACGCGCGATCTGCTGACCCTGCCGCTCGACCATCCGCGCCCGGAGGGCATTCTGTGAGCGAGGCCCTGCTGCGCGCGCTGCAGCAGCGCGCTGCGCTCAACGCGCTGGTGCGCCGCTTCTTTGCAGAGCGCGATGTGCTCGAGGTGGAAACGCCGATCCTGTCGGTGGCAGGCAACACCGAGCCGAACATCGACAGCTTCCACACCGATTTCACCGGCCATGTCGATGCCGGTGGCCGTCGTCGCTGGCTGCGCACTTCGCCGGAGTATCCGCTCAAGCGCCTGCTGGCGGCCGGTGTGGGCGACTGCTACGAGCTGGGTCGGGTATTCCGCAACGGTGAGGCCGGCGGCCGCCACAACCCCGAGTTCACCATGCTGGAGTGGTATCGGGTCGGCTGGGACCACCATCGGTTGGTACAGGAGACCGCCGAGCTGATCGGACAGGCGCTGGCCCTGGTTGGACGCCGTGCAACGCTGCACGTGCTGAGTTACCGTGAGCTGTTCCAGCAGCACCTTGGCGTGGATCCGTTCAAGGCGGATGAGTCCACGCTGCGTGCCGCGTTGGGCGAGGTGCACATTGACCCGGTCGGATTGACCCGTGATGACTGGCTCGACCTGCTGATGACCCATCGTATCCAGCCGCATTTCGACGACGCGGTGATGACCGTAGTGCATGACTGGCCAGCCAGCCAGGCCGCGCTGGCACGCATCCGCGCCGGCACGCCGCCGCTGGCCGAGCGTTTCGAGCTCTACCTGGGTGCAGTGGAGCTGGCCAACGGCTATCACGAACTGAACGACGCCGACGAGCAGCGCGCCCGCTTCCGGCGCGACCAGCAGCGCCGCCACGAACGCGGGCAGGTGCAGCCGCCACTGGATGAGGCGCTGCTGGCGGCGTTGCCAGCGTTGCCGGCCTGTGCCGGCGTGGCGGTGGGTGTCGATCGCCTGCTGATGGCGATGAACCGCACGCCACGCATTGCCGATGTGCTGGCCTACGACTTTGCCCACGCGTGACGCCCGCGTGTTGCTGAACATTGCAGGCTGAACGAAACGCGGGCTCTGTGCGCTTGCGTCGGTAAGCAGGATGATGCTCTTATCACGGCCAATGCCGGACACTGGCATGCAGTTCATCCATTCCTGCTGGGGAAGGCTTTGGTCAAGTGGTTTGCGGTTGTCGCTGCACCGATGTACTCCATTGCGCTCTGGGGTGCCTGGCTGCCGTCGCCGGCGTCGGCCCAGCAGGTGGGCTACGACGATGAAGTGGTGACCTGCGAGTCCCGCGACATGGGCTGGGTGCACTGCGATATCGACGTGGCCAACGGCGTCGATCTGGTGCGCCAGCTCTCGAGCAACAGCTGCATCCGCGGCAGCGAGTGGGGCACCGACCGCAGCGGCGTGTGGGTCACCCTTGGCTGCCGCGCCGAATTCCGGGCGCGCCGTGCGCAGGGTGCGGCACCTGCGGCAACGGAAGGTAAGCGCCTGGTGCGCCGCGTGGTGCGCTGCGAATCCAATGGCCGTCCGCAGAGTTGCCCGGTACGCCTGGATGGCGCGCCGGTGCGCCTGCTTCGCCAGTTGTCGGTGCTGCCGTGCCGGGAAGGCCAGGGATGGGGCTACAAGCGCAATGAAGTCTGGACCAGCCGTGGCTGCCAGGGCGATTTCGAGGTGGCCGACGAGGATGGCCGCTTCGTCGATGTGCCGCGCCGCCTGACCTGCGAATCGAAGTCGAAGAAGCGCCGCTTCTGCGGCGCGAGCATCTCGGTGGGTGCTGTGGTCTCCGAGCAGCTGTCCAGCACGCCCTGCGAGGAAGGCAGCACCTGGGGCTGGAACCGCAACGAGATCTGGGTGGATGGCGGCTGCCGCGCCGAATTCTCGGTGAATTGAGCCGGGGCAGGCTCCAACCACGCGGGGCGTGGCCCTACAATGGGCCCATGAACACTGCCTCCGACATCGACTACGCCCGTTACGACCACATCCGCCCGATCCTGTGGACCGGCGATGCCTTGCAACTGCTGGACCAGCGCAAGCTGCCGTTCGTGGTCGAGCACGTGGTCTGCCATGACAGTGACGAGGTTGCCAGCGCCATCCACGCACTGACCGTGCGTGGCGCGCCGGCGATCGGCATTGCCGCCGCCTGGGGCGTGGTGCTGGCCGCGCGCGAGGTGCAGGCCGCCGACGGTGCGCACGCGTTGCAGCAGCTGGAGCCGGCACTGCAGCGCCTGAACGCATCGCGCCCTACTGCGGTCAATCTGGCCTGGGCGCTGGCACGGATGCGCCGTTGCCTGAACGCTGCCGGCGCCGACTGGAAGGCGTTGCTGGAGTCCGAAGCGCAGGCGATCGCAGAGGAAGACCTGGCGGCCAACCGCCACATGGGCGCACTGGGCGCTGGCCTGATCGAGGCTGGCAGCGGTGTGCTGACCCACTGCAATACCGGCTCGCTGGCCACCGCCGGCTTCGGTACCGCGCTGGGCGTCATTCGCGCCGGCATGGCCCAGCACCGTATCGCGCGCGTGTTCGCCGGCGAGACCCGGCCGTGGCTGCAGGGTGCACGCCTGACCGTGTGGGAGCTGCAGCAGGACGGTATCGATGCCACCCTGATCGCCGACTCGGCGGCCTCGCACCTGATGAAGACCGGTGCCGTGCAGTGGGTGATCGTGGGCGCAGACCGCATCTGCGCCAATGGTGATACCGCCAACAAGATCGGCACCTACCAACTGGCCATTGCCGCACGCCACCACGGCGTGAAGTTCATGGTGGTGGCGCCGTCCTCGACCGTGGACATGGAGACCGTGGACGGCAGCCAGATCGAGATCGAGCAGCGCGACCCGGGTGAGCTGTATGGCGTGGGCGGTGCCCGCACCGTGGCCGAAGGCATTGCCGCCTGGAACCCGGTGTTCGATGTCACCCCGGGCGAGCTGATCGACGCCATCGTGACCGAGCGCGGGGTGATCCTGAACCCTACCGCCGAGAACATGCGCGCCGCCTTCGGCGGTTGAGGCGGGCAGGGTTGCGGATGTCTGTAGAGCCGAGCCCAAGCTCGGCTCAGCCAGCGAATCCGCCGCAGCCGAGCATGGGCTCTGCTCTACAGGATAGGTGGGGCCCCTAAGTTCCTGATTTGTGCCGGTAAAATCCCCGTAAAGGGAGGCGGAAAACGGCCTGTTGTGGTAGTATCCACAGGTTGAATCGAGGTTCCGGCACGACCCCCTCCCGCAGAGGGTTGCGCCGGACTGGACCGCTACCAGACAACGGAACCCGAATGGCAGAAACCGCCAAGGAAATCATCCAGGTCAACCTGGAAGACGAGATGCGCAAGAGCTACCTCGATTACGCCATGAGCGTGATCGTGGGCCGCGCGCTGCCGGATGCGCGCGACGGCCTCAAGCCGGTGCATCGCCGCGTGCTGTATGCGATGAACGAGCTCAACGCACACAGCAACAAGCCCTACTTCAAGTCGGCGCGTATCGTCGGTGACGTCATCGGTAAGTACCACCCGCATGGCGACCAGTCGGTGTACGACACGCTGGTGCGCCTGGCGCAGCCGTTCTCGCTGCGCTACATGCTGGTCGATGGCCAGGGTAACTTCGGCTCCATCGATGGCGACTCCGCCGCGGCCATGCGATACACCGAAGCGCGCATGTCGCGCCTCGCGCACGAGCTGATGGCCGACATCGACAAGGAAACCGTCGACTTCCAGCCCAACTACGACGAAAAGGAGCTGGAGCCGACGGTCATGCCGACCCGGTTCCCGAACCTGCTGGTCAACGGCTCGGCCGGTATCGCGGTGGGCATGGCGACCAACATCCCGCCGCACAACCTGAGCGAATCGATCAACGCCTGCATTGCGCTGATCGACAACCCGGAGATCGACGTCGACGGCCTGATGGAGTACATCCCGGGCCCTGATTTCCCGACCGCCGGCATCATCAACGGCACCGCCGGCATCGTCGCCGGCTACCGCACCGGCCGTGGCCGCGTGCGCATCCGTGCCAAGGCCGACATCGAAGTGGCCGACAACGGCCGCGAGTCGATCATCGTCACTGAAATTCCTTACCAGGTGAACAAGGCGCGTCTGATCGAGAAGATCGCCGAGCTGGTCAAGGAAAAGAAGATCGAAGGCATCAGCGAGCTGCGCGATGAGTCCGACAAGGACGGCATGCGCATCTACATCGAGATCAAGCGCGGTGAATCTGCCGAGGTTGTGCTGAACAACCTGTACCAGCAGACGCAGATGGAATCGGTGTTCGGCATCAACATGGTGGCGCTGGTCGATGGCCGCCCGCAGTTGATGAACCTCAAGCAGATGCTGGAGGCGTTCGTCCGCCACCGCCGCGAAGTGGTCACCCGCCGCACCGTGTTCGAGCTGCGCAAGGCGCGCGCCCGTGCCCACGTGCTGGAAGGCCTGACCGTCGCGCTGGCCAACATCGACGAGATGATCGAACTGATCAAGACCTCGCCGAACCCGAACGAAGCACGCGAGCGCATGCTGGCGCGCGTGTGGGAGCCGGGCCTGGTCGGTGCGATGCTGGGTGCCGCCGGTGCCGAAGCCTCGCGCCCGGAAGACCTGCCCAAGGGCGTGGGCCTGATCGAGGGCGGCTACCAGCTGACCGAGATCCAGGCCACCCAGATCCTGGAAATGCGCCTGCACCGCCTGACCGGGCTGGAGCAGGACCGCCTGACCGACGAGTACAAGCAGCTGCTGGAAGTGATCGCCGGGCTGATCCACATCCTGGAAGATCCCGACCGCCTGCTGCAGGTGATCCGCGAGGAGCTGGTCAACGTCAAGGCCGAGTTCGGCGACGAACGTCGCACCGAAATCCGCCACAGCGAAGAAGACCTGGACATCCTCGACCTGATCGCACCGGAAGACGTGGTGGTCACCGTGTCGCATGCAGGTTACGTGAAGCGGCAGCCGGTGAGCGTGTACCGCGCACAGCGCCGCGGTGGGCGTGGCCGCAGTGCGGCGGCGACCAAGGAAGAGGATTTCATCGAACAGCTGTGGCTGGTCAACACGCACGACACGCTGCTGACCTTCACCAGCTCGGGCAAGGTGTTCTGGCTGCCGGTCTACCAGCTGCCGGAAGCGGGTTCCAACGCCCGCGGCCGTCCGATCATCAACTGGATTCCGCTGGAACCGGGCGAACGCGTGCAGGCCGTGCTGCCGGTGCGCGAGTACGCCGATGGCCAGTTCGTGTTCTTCGCCACGAAGAACGGTACGGTCAAGAAGACCCCGCTGGGCGAGTTCGCCTTCCGTCTGGCCCGCGGCAAGATCGCGATCAACCTCGATGAGGGCGATGCGCTGGTCGGCGTCGGCCTGACCGACGGCCAGCGCGACATCCTGCTGTTCGCCTCCAACGGCAAGACCGTGCGCTTCGGCGAGGACAAAGTCCGCTCGATGGGCCGTACCGCAACCGGCGTGCGTGGCATCAGGATGCCGGCCGGCGAGGAAGTGGTCAGCCTGATCGTGGCCGAAAGTGCCGGTGGCATCGAGGACGAGAACGAGGACGACAACGGTGTCGAGGAAGCCGCCGCCACGGGTGATGCGGTGATCGATAGTGCCGACGACGCCAGCGTGCAGTACATCCTCACCGCCACCGAGAACGGCTACGGCAAGCGCACCCCGCTGCCGGACTACCCGCGCAAGGGCCGTGGCACGCAGGGCGTGATCGGCATCCAGACCACCGAGCGCAATGGCAAGCTGGTCGCCGCAGTGCTGATGGGCTCCCGCGACGAAGTCCTGCTGATCTCCGACGGCGGTACGCTGGTGCGTACGCGTGGCTCGGAAATCAGCCGCGTCGGCCGCAACACCCAGGGCGTGACCCTGATCCGCCTGTCCAAGGACGAGAAGCTGCAGGCGGTGGAGCGCATGGATGCCTCGATCGACGAGGACGAGGACGAGGTGGCAGTCGCCGCCCCGGCCACGACCGACAGCGCCCCGGCT
>NZ_JAOCGL010000109.1:0-11760 GCF_029842485.1 Stenotrophomonas sp. GD03777 | reverse complement strand
CACGTCGAACGGGCCGTCGCTGTGCAGCAGCTCCAGTGCTGCGGTGCCCTGCCCGGCCATCACCGCCGGGTCCGCATAGGGATGGACCAGGGTCGCGCCGGTATCAGCCTGCACTTTGGCGCAGGTGGCCTCGCGGTCGGCGATGGTTGGTGGGCAGCGCCAGAGCGTGGCGCCATGGCGGGCGATGTTGGCCAGCTTGGCCGCCACTGCACCTTCGGGCACCACCACGTGGCAGGGAATGCCACGGGTGCGCGCGGCCAGGGCCAGGGCGGCGCCGTGGTTGCCGGAGGAATGGGTGACCACGCCGGCGCCGGCGCGATCGGCATCCAGCGACCACACCGCATTGCACGCGCCGCGGAACTTGAATGCGCCACCGCGCTGCAGATGCTCGGCCTTGAACGCCAGCTGCGCGCCGGCCAGCGCATCCAGCGTGCGCGAGCGCAGCACCGGGGTCACGCTGGCGTGCGGCGCGATCCGCGCAGCGGCAGCCAGGACATCATCGGCACGGGGCAACAGTGAATCGCTCATGACGCAAGATTAACGTATGGCTCCCTGCTGGCGACCCCGGCACAGGTCATGCCAGCATGGCAGCCTTCACCTCCATTCATCCTGGACAGTGAAGTTAAGGGCCGATTCAACGCCTGCGCATGAAGCTCACTGTACAACCCGTCCTCTGGGGGGACCCACCATGAAAACGCGCCTGATGCTTGCCGGTGGCCTGATGCTGGCCCTGACCGGCTGCACCACCTACGACTATGTCGGCGGTGGCCGCAGCGGCAGCTACTACCACGGTGCGCCGTCGGTGGAGTACCGCTACCCCGCCGGCTATCCCTACAACTACGGCTACCCGTACTACGGCGGCTATGGCGGCTACTACGGCGGCTATGGCAATCCGTATTACTCGCGCCCGATCTACCGCCCGCCGCACAACCACCGCCCGCCACCGCGCCCACCCGGCAACGGCGGCGAGAACCGCCCGCCACCGCCGTCGCGGCCGTCGTACAACGGCGGTTCGCCGTGGCGGAACATGGACTCGATGCGCCGGCCGCCGCAATCGAACATCCAGCCCTCTGCGCCCCCGCCGCCGGCCCGTCCGGCTCCGGCGCCGAGTGCGCCAAGAATGAACGGTTCCCCCTGGCGCAACATGGATCGTGGGACGCAGCGCACAGTTGAGCGCTGAACCGTCTTGCATTTCACACGGTCCAAGCCGCACTCTACGGGGCCAGTGACGGCCCGCGTCACAAAGTGACAAAAACGACACGGGCCGCCGCAAAAATCTCTACGTCGATATCCGACAGGAACATCTGGATCCCCCCTGTTCCGGCCCTGTCGGATGTCGGCACCTCTGAAAGCAGACGGCCCCGCAGTGCGGGGCCGTTTGTTTTGCGGGGTCGTCAACCGGCGGCCGCAGCTTCCGTAGATCCACGCCATGCGTGGATGGCGGCCTCCCGATAGCGCCAAAAAACAGGGCCGGGCAGTCCCCCGACTGCCGGCCCCCTGCTCCCCCACCGTGCGCCTGTACCGGCCCCTGTTCCAATTCCGGTCACGGGCGCCTACGGCGCCAGCCACGGTGGGTGCTATTGGGTTATCTGCAAAAATCCTGCCAACTTTAGGGCTGATTTCGACGGGAGCCGGCCGGCGCCGACGTCGCGGCCCCGAATGGCGCTAAAATCGCCACCCCGGTGCCGCCCCGGCCGTGCCCGCCCCCAGCTGAACAGCCCCATGAACCCGTCCTTCCATCGTTACGACGTCATCGTCATCGGCGGTGGCCACGCCGGCACCGAAGCCGCGCTGGCCGCGGCCCGTACCGGCGTGCGCACCCTGCTGCTGACCCACAACATCGAAACAGTGGGCGCGATGAGCTGCAACCCGGCCATCGGCGGCATCGGCAAGGGCCATCTGGTCAAGGAAATCGACGCCCTGGGCGGTGCGATGGCGCATGCCGCCGACCGCGCCGGCATCCAGTGGCGCACGCTCAACGCCTCCAAGGGCCCGGCCGTGCGCGCCACCCGCTGCCAGGCCGACCGCAACCTGTATCGCATGGCGATCCGCGCCATCGTCGAAGGCCAGGCCAACCTGACGGTGTTCCAGGCCGCCGTCGATGACCTGGTCATTGAAGGCGACGCCGTGCGCGGGGTCATGACCCAGACCGGCCTGCGCTTCGACGCCGGTGCCGTGGTGCTGACCGCCGGCACCTTCCTGGCCGGCAAGATCCATGTCGGCCCGACCCAGTACGCCGCCGGCCGCATGGGCGACCCGCCGGCCACCACGCTGGCGGCGCGCCTGCGCGAGCGTCCTTTCCAGGTGGACCGCCTGAAGACCGGCACGCCGCCGCGCATCGATGGCCGCTCGCTGGACTACAGCGTGATGGACGAGCAGCCGGGCGATTCGCCGCGGCCGGTGATGTCCTTCCTCGGCTCGGTGGACGAGCATCCGCAGCAGGTCAGCTGCTGGATCACCCACACCACCGAGCAGACCCACCAGATCATCCGCGACGCGCTGCACCGCTCGCCGCTGTACAGCGGCCAGATCGAAGGCATCGGCCCGCGCTACTGCCCGTCCATCGAGGACAAGGTGGTGCGCTTCGCCGAAAAGGCCAGCCACCAGATCTTCGTCGAACCCGAAGGCCTGGGCATCGTCGAGATCTACCCCAACGGCATTTCCACCTCGCTGCCGTTCGACGTGCAGCTGGAGATGGTGCGCAGCATCCGTGGCTTCGAGAACGCGCACATCACCCGCCCGGGCTACGCCATCGAGTACGACTTCTTCGATCCGCGCGGGCTGAAGGCTTCGCTGGAGACCAAGCTGGTCAACGGCCTGTTCTTCGCCGGCCAGATCAACGGCACCACCGGCTATGAGGAGGCCGCCGCGCAGGGCCTGCTGGCCGGCCTCAACGCCGCACGCCAGGTGCGTGGGCTGGACGGTTGGTGCCCGCGCCGCGACGAGGCCTACCTGGGCGTGCTGGTGGATGACCTGATCACCCACGGCACCAACGAGCCGTACCGCATGTTCACCAGCCGCGCCGAGTACCGGCTGCAGCTGCGCGAGGACAATGCGGACCAGCGCCTGACCCCGACCGGCCGCGAGATGGGCCTGGTGGATGACCGTCGCTGGGGTGCGTTCGAGACCAAGCAGGCCGCTGTTGCTGCCGAGCGCGCACGCCTGGGCGCGCTGTGGGCGACCCCGGCCAATGCGCTGGGCCGCGAAGTGCAGGACACGCTGGGCGTGGCGGTCAGCCGCGAGACCAACGTGCTGGACCTGATCAAGCGCCCCGAGCTGGATTACGCGCAGCTGATGCAGGTGCCATCGCTGGGGCCGGCCGTGGCCGACGCCAAGGTGGCCGAGCAGGTGGAGATCGGCGTGAAGTACGCCGGCTACCTGGACCGCCAGCGCGAGGAGATCGAGCGCCAGCAGCGGCATGAGGCCACGCCGATCGCCGAGGCGTTCGACTATGCGACCGTGCGCGGGCTGTCGGCCGAAGCACTGCAGAAACTGGAGCGGGTGCGCCCGCAGACCATCGGCCAGGCGCAGCGTATTCCGGGCATGACTCCGGCAGCGATCTCACTGCTGCTGGTGCACCTGGAGCGCGCGCGCCGCGGCCGCGTGGCGTAACGCGGGACCGTCCGCTTCTGGTGGGTGCCGGCCTCGGCCGGCACGAATCATCCGATAGCGATACTCCGTGCATGTGTGCCGACCAAGGTCGGCACCTACCAAGGCCTCCCGCTCCGGTAGATCCACGCCATGCGTGGATGAAGGCCTCCGTGCCGACCAAGGTCGGCACCCACCGGAGCGGAAGACGCACCCACATTGGCGAACGCGCTAGCGTGCGTCGGCCCCGCCGCCCAGCACCTTGAACAACGTCACCCGGTTGCCCGCCTCCTGCTGCTGCAGCGCGATCAGGTCCTGCTGCGCGGCAAACAGGCTGCGCTGCGCATCCAGTGCCTGCAGATAGCCGTCCAGCCCGGTGCGGTAACGCGCATCGGCCAGCGTGTAGCTACGCTGGCTGGCGGCCACCCGCGCGCGCTGTGCGTCCATCTGCACGGTCAGGTGATCGCGCGTGGCCAGGGCATCGGCTACTTCACTGAAGGCCTGCTGGATCGCTTTCTCGTACTGCGCAATGCCGATGTCCTTGCCGATCTTCGAGGCATCCAGCGAGGCCTTCAGCGCTCCGGCGTGGAAGATCGGCGCGGTGATGCTGGGCGCGAACGACCAGCCACGGGTGCCGGCCGAGAACAGCGTCGACAACGCGGTGGAGCTGTGGCCGTAGTTGGCGGTCAATGTCAGCGTCGGGAAGAATGCAGCGCGCGCGGCACCGATATCGGCATTGGCCGCCTGTAGTGCGTGTTCGGCGGACAACACGTCCGGGCGCTGCAGCAGCACGCTGGACGGCAGGTTGGCCGGCAGCGGCGCCAGTGCCACGCTGCCATCCAGCGCCTGCGCGGTTGGCAGCAAGGCCGCATCCAGCGGCGCCCCTACCAGCAACTGCAATGCATCGCGATCCTGCGCCTGCTGCGTCTGCAGCTTGGCGAGCGCACCGCGCGCGGCTTCGACGCTGGTCTGTACCTGCGACAGGTCCAGGCCCGAGGCCAGGCCTTGGGCGTGGCGGGCCTCGGTGCGCTGCAGGGTCTGCTGCTGGCTGTCCAGGGTCTGCCGGGTGAACGCCAGTGACTGCTCGTCCGCTGCCAACGCCAGCCACGCCGTGGCCACTTCGGCCACCAGGCTGGTGCGCGCGGCGCGCTGGTTCTCGGCGCTGGCCAGCCAGTTCTGCAGGGCCTCGTTCTTCAGGCTGCGGATGCGTCCGAACAGATCCAGTTCCCAACTGCTGATACCCACCTGCACGGCATCAGATTCGGTTACCTGGGTGGCACCGGTCTCGCTGTTGGCATCACTTACCCGCGAGCGGGTGACACTGCCGCTGGCATCCACCGACGGCAGCAGCGCCGCGCGCTGGATGCGGTACTGCGCGCGTTCCTTCTCCACCTGCAGCATGGCCACGCGCAGGTCGCGGTTGTTCTGCAGCGCCAGCGCGATCACCTGCTGCAGGCGCGGCTCGAGGAAGACTTCGCGCCAGGCTGGCACCGCCAGTGCTGGCTCGGCCTCGGCCGTGGCGGCATTGCCGAATTGTGCCGGCACCGGCGCCTCGGGCCTCTGGTAATGCGGCGCCATGCTCACGCAGCCGCCCAGCACGGTGGTCATCGTTGCGGCCGCAATGGCGCGCAGCAGCGTCGGCTTCATGGGCTTGCCTCCGGGGCAGTGGCTTCGGCAGGCGCGCGGCCCGGGAACAGGCGGCGCACGAGCAGGTAGAACAACGGCACGAAGAACATGCCCAGCACCATCGAGGCGACCGTGCCGCCGGCCACGCCGGTACCCAGCGAGCGGCGCGCGGCCGAGCCAGCGCCGGTGGCGAACACCAGCGGCAGCACACCCATCAGGAACGCCAGCGAGGTCATCACGATCGGCCGCAGGCGCAGATAGACGGCCTGCAGGATCGCCTCGCGGGTGCTCCTGCCCTGCTGTTCAAGGATGCGCGCGAACTCGACGATCAGGATGCCGTTCTTGGCCGCCAGGCCAATCGTGGTCAGCAGGCCGACCTGGAAGTACACGTCGTTGTTGAGGCCACGCAGGTTCATCATGAGCACCGCACCAAACACGCCCACCGGCACCGCCAGCATCACCGCGAACGGCACCGCCCAGCTTTCATACAGCGCGGCCAGGCACAGGAACACGAACAGCAGCGAGATGGCGTACAGCATCGGCGCCTGATTGCCCGACAGCTGTTCCTGGTAGGCCATGTCCGACCAGGCATGGCTGAAGCCTTCCGGCAGCGCGTCGGCCAGGCGCGCGATCTCGGCCATCGCCTCGCCGGAACTGACGCCCGGCGCGGGCTGGCCGGTGATCTCCATCGCCGACACGCCGTTGTAGCGTTGCAGCGCGGCCGGCGCGCTGGACCAGTGCGCGCTGACCAGCGACGACAGCGGCACCATCTGCCCAACCTGGTTGCGCACGCTCCAGCGCTCGATGTCCTGCGGCTGCATGCGCGCTTCGGCCGTGCCCTGGATGAACACCTTCTTGATGCGGCCCTTGTAGATGAAGTTGTTGACGAAGTCGCCACCCAAGGCCGCATTCAAGGTGTCATTGATGTCCTGCGGATTCACGCCCATCGCCTGCGCCTTGGCGTCGTCCACCTTCACTGCATACACCGGCGCGTCTTCCAGGCTGGCGTAGCGCACGTTGACCAGCTTCGGATCCCTGGCGGCCTCCTTCAACAGCGTGTTGCGCGCGGCCACGGCAGCGGCATGGCCGGCGCCGCCTTCGTCCTGCAGTTCCAGGGTGAAACCGCCCGCGTCACCCAGGCCAAGGATGGCCGGTGGCGAGGTGATGAACACCTGCGCATCGGGCACGCTGGCCATGGCCGCGGTCAACCGCGCGACAATGGTGTCGGCGTCATCCTTGCGGTCATCCCAGTCCTTCAGGCGGATGAAGGCCTGGCCGACGTTCTGGCCGCTGCCGGTGACACTGAAACCAGCGGTGGCCTGGATCGACAGCACGCCGTCGTCCTTCACCGCAGCGGCACTCAGGCGATCCATCACCGCGCGGGTCTGCTCCAGGGTGGCACCGGCCGGCAGCTTCACCAGCGCGTTGAGCATGCCCTGGTCCTCGTCGGGCAGGAACGCGCCGGGCAGGTGCCACAGCAGCAGGCCGGTGGCCACGCTCAGCGCCAGGTAGAACAGTACGCCCAGCGTGCGCCGGCCAAGGAAGCCATCCACCCGGCGACGCAGGCCGTTGGAGGTGCGCTCGAAACGGTGGTTGAACCAGATGAAGCACTTGCCCAGCAGGCTCGGCTCGCCGCCGTGGTCGCCATGCGGATGGCCGCCCTTGGGAATCTGGTGCAGGATGCTGCCGCACAGCGCCGGGGTGATGGTCATCGCCACCAGCACCGACAGGACCATCGCGGCGGCAATCGTCACCGAGAACTGGCGATAGATCACGCCGGTGACACCGCTGAAGAACGCCATCGGCAGGAACACGGCGGTCAGCACCAGCACGATGCCCACCAGCGCGCCGGTGATCTGGCCCATCGCCTTCAACGTGGCCGCCTTCGGCGCCAGCCCTTCGAAGGTCATCACCCGCTCCACGTTCTCCACCACCACGATGGCATCGTCCACCAGCAGGCCGATGGCCAGCACCAGTGCGAACATGGTCAGCGTGTTGATCGAATAGCCAAATGCCGCCAGCACGCCAAAGGTGCCCAGCAGCACCACCGGCACCGCGATGGTCGGGATCAGGGTGGCGCGCCAGTTCTGCAGGAACAGGTACATCACCAGCACCACCAGGATGATCGCCTCGATCAGGGTGATCACCACTTCCTTCAGCGAGATGGTCACGAACGGCGTGGTGGTGAACGCCACGTGGTAGGTGTAGCCGTGCGGCCAGTACTTCTGCAACTGCTGCAGGCGGGTCTCGATGGCCTTGGACACGGCGATGGCATTGGCGCCGGCGTTGAGCTCGATGCCCAGCGACGCCGACGGCTTGCCGTTGAAGGTGCTGATGCTGTCGTAGCTCTCCGGCCCCAGGCCGATCGTCGCCACGTCGCCCAGGTGCACTACGCTGCCGTTGGCATCGGCCTTCAGCACCACCCGCGCGAACTGTTCGGGCGTGTGCAGGCGGCTGCGCGCGGTGACCGTGGCGTCCAGCTGCTGGCCCTTCAGTGCCGGCTGGCCACCCAGCTCACCGGCCGAGACGTCGGTGTTCTGCGCCTGCAGTGCGGTCTCGATGTCCGACGGCATCAGCGCGTACTGGCGCATCTTCTCCGGGTCCAGCCAGATGCGCATGGCGTATTCCTGGCCGATCGGCTGGATGTTGCCGACACCACTGACGCGGCTGATCTGGTCGTCGATGCGCGCTTCCATGAAGTTGGCGACATCGAAGTTGTCCATGCTGCCGTCTTCGCTGGTGAACGACAGCACCTCGAAGATCGAACCACTGGACTTGGTGATGGTCAGGCCGTTCTGCTGCACCGCCTCCGGCAGCGTCGCCATCGCCGCCTGCAGCTGGTTCTGCACCTGCACCTGCGCGGTGTCCGGATTGGTGCCGGTGGCAAACACCAGGTTGACCTGCGCCGAGCCATCGGAGGCGCTGGTGGAGGTCATGTACATCAGGTGGTCCAGGCTCTGCTGGGACTGCTCGATGACCTGGGTGACCGCGTTTTCCACGGTCTGCGACGAGGCGCCGGTGTAGGTGGCGCGGATGGTGATGGTGGGTGGGGCGATCTGCGGGTAGCGGTCCACCGGCAGGATCAGGATCGCGAGCAGGCCGAGCAGGCTGACCGCGATGGCGATCACCCAGGCGAAGATCGGCCGGTCGATGAAGAAACGAACCATGCGCGGCAGGCCTCAGTGCGACGTTTCGTCGGTGTTGCCGGTCGGGTCGATCGCCGGCATTGCGGCCAGCTGCGCGGTGGTGGCCGCCACCGCCTGCACCTGCTGGCCAAGCGCTACCGCGCTGCCGTTGCTGACGATCACCCGATCGCCAGCCTTCAGCCCCTGCGTGATCTGCCACTGGTTGCCCACTACCTGGCCGGTGCTGACCCGGCGCTCGACCACGCGGTCCTTTGCGTCGAGCAGGCGCAGCAGCGGCTCGCCACGTTCATTGCGCAGCACCGCCTTCTGCGGCACCAGCAGGGCGCGCGCATCGGTGGCCATCGGCAGCACCGCCCTCAGGTACATGCCTGGCAGCAGCAGGCCCTCCGGGTTCGGAATGACCGCGCGCAGCACCACGTTGCCGGTGCCCGGGTCGACTGCGCTGCCGACAAACTCCAGGGTGCCTTCATGCGCGTACGTGCTGCCGTCCTCCAGCAGCACCTTCACCTGTGCCTTGCCGTCGATGGCTTTCACCCGGCCGGCATCGAGCTGCTTGCGCAGCGCCAGCATCTGCGTGCTGGACTGGGTGACATCCAGATAGACCGGGTCCAACCGCTGGATGGTTGCCAGCGCCGCGTCCTGGCCGGCGGCGACCAGCGCGCCAGCGGTGACACTGGACGTGCCGATGCGGCCATCGATCGGTGCAGTAACCCGGGTGTAGTCGAGGTTGATGCGGGCCGCCTGCAGCGCAGCGCGCGCGGCGATCACATTGGCCTGGGCCTGCTTCAGTGCCGAGGTGGCATCGTCGGCGTCCTGCTTGCTGGCCGCATCCATGCCCAGCAGCGTGCGGGTGCGCTCGGCCTTCGGCTGCGCCGACAACACAGTGGCCTCGGCCTGCGCCAGCTGGCCACGCGCGGTATCGAAGGCGGCCTGGTACGGCGCCGGATCGATCTGGTAAAGCAGCTGGCCGGCCTTGACCTGCTGGCCTTCGGTGAACAACCGCTGGCGGATCAGCCCACCGACCTGCGGGCGCACCTCGGACACCTCGAACGGTACGGCGCGACCGGGCAGGGTCTGTTGCAGGGCCAGCGGCTGCACGCTGGCAGTGATGACGCCCACTTCAGGGGTGGCCGGGGCCTCGGGCCTGCCCGCCGAGCAGGCCGCCAGGGCCAGCAGCAGGGGCAGCAACAGCGGACGGGGGGAGCGGGACAGCGGGCGCAGGAGTGACATGGGGGGCGTGGGGGCCTTTCGTTGACCCGTGCACGCTGCCGTGGAACTGTGCAGAGAATATGGAGATTGTGCGACCGGCTCAGCGGGCGCTTGCTTTCGGCGCCGCATGCGCCGCTAATGGCCCCGCGATGGCGAAGATTCGACTCAAATTCGGCCTGACCGCGAAGACCTTCCTCGCGATCTTCACCGCCTGCCTGCTGGTGCTGGCAGTGAACGGTATTGCCAGCCGCGTGGCGTTCCAGACCGGCTTCCTGGACTACCTCAATGACCAGGGCGACCTGCGCATGCAGCGCGTGATGCCGCACCTGCAGCGCGAGTACAGTGCGCACGGCGGCTGGGAGCACCTGCGCGGCGACAGTGACCGCTGGGCGCGGCTGCTGCGCCCGGATCTGGCCCATGGGCACGAGGGGCCCGTGCCACCGCTGTCCGACCAGACCGGCGTTCCCTCCCGCCTGGGCCTGTTCGATGCACAGCATCGGTTCGTAGCCGGCAACCCGGACGCCACCAGCGACGACGAGCCGCACGCCGTGCAGGTGGACGGGCACACGGTCGGCTGGCTGGGCATGGTGCCGTTCCAGACCGTCATCGCCACCAACGACCTGAACTTCTACAACACCCAGATGCGTGCGTGGTGGGTGATCGGCATCGCGCTGCTGCTGGTGACGGTGCTGCTGGCCTGGCTGGTATCGCGCGCGCTGCGCCAGCGCCTTGCCAAACTGGCGGCGGCCACCCACCGGCTCGCCGCTGGCGACTACGCCACCCGCATCGAGCGCACCAGCGATGACGAGCTGGATGCACTGGTCAACGACTTCAACCGGATGGCGCAGGCGCTGGACGACACCGAGCGCAACCGCCGTGCCTTCATCGCCGATATCTCGCACGAACTGCGCACGCCGCTGGCGGTGGTTCGTGCCGAACTGGAAGCCATCGAGGACGGCATCCGCCCGCTGGACCGCGCCAACCTCGGTGCCCTGCAGGGCGAGATCCGCCAACTGGGCAAGTTGATCGACGACCTGCACGACCTGTCGATGACCCAGTCCGGCGGCCTGGCCTACCGCTTCGCACCGCTGGACCTGGCGGCGCTGCTGCGCAGCGAGCTCAATGGCATGCGCGTGCGCTTCTCCACGGCGGGGCTGGCACTGGAGGAGAACCTGCCCGCCACACCGCTGCAGGTATCCGGTGACGAACGACGCCTGCAGCAGGTGCTGGCCAATCTGCTGGAAAACGCATTGCGCTACACCCACGCCGGGGGCCGCGTACGCGTGCAGGCAGCGCGCGTGCCTGCCGGCGTGCAGCTGATCGTGGAAGACACCGCGCCAGGCGTGCCGGCCGACAAATGCGCGCTGCTGTTCGAGCGCTTCTACCGGGTGGAGAGCTCGCGCAACCGGGCCAGTGGCGGCAGCGGGCTTGGCCTGGCCATCAGCCACAACATCATCCTCGCCCACCACGGCCTCATCCACGCCGAGCCATCGCCGCTGGGCGGGCTGCGCGTGGTCATCACCCTGCCGGAGCCTGCATGAGCCCGTCCCCCGCCGCGTCCGCGAAGATCCTGATCGTCGAGGATGAGCCACGCCTGGCCTCGGTGCTGCGCGACTACCTGGCCGCCGCCGGGATGACCAGCGAATGGGTGGACGATGGCGGTCAGGTGATCGACGCTTTCGCGCGCTACCAGCCCGACCTGGTGCTGCTGGACCTGATGCTGCCACAGCGCGATGGCGTGGACCTGTGCCGCGAACTGCGCGCCAGCAGCGATGTACCGGTGATCATGGTCACCGCACGGGTGGAAGAGATCGACCGCCTGCTGGGCCTGGACATCGGTGCCGACGACTACATCTGCAAGCCGTTCAGTCCGCGCGAAGTGGTCGCACGGGTGATGGCGGTGCTGCGTCGCTACCGCCCGGACCCCGCTGCGCGGGCCAACAGCGGGCTGCATATCGACGAACCGGCAGCCCGCGCTACCTGGAACGGCAAGGGCCTGGACCTGACCCCGGTCGAATACCGCCTGCTGCGCACGCTGCTGGCCACGCCGGGCCGGATCTGGGCGCGCGATGAGCTGCTCGACCGCCTCTATCTGGACCACCGCGTGGTGGTCGACCGCACCGTCGACAGCCACGTGCGCAACCTGCGCCGCAAGCTGGCTGACGCCGGCATGGAAGGCGAACCGATCCGT
>NZ_JAOCGL010000108.1:0-12204 GCF_029842485.1 Stenotrophomonas sp. GD03777 | reverse complement strand
GCGTATCGCGAAGCGGGGCCATCAGGCGCAGCGGGCGCAGGTCGTAGCCCATGGCCTCGGCTTTTTCTTTCAGCGCTTCGAAGCGTGCGCGATCCATTTCCGGCAGGCGCGAGAGGATCCACAGGTACTTCCGGTCCGGTTCACCGACCAGTGCCCACTGATAGTCCGGGTCCAGCGCCAGCACCCAGTAGTCGGCCCAGACCAGCGGGACCCAGCTCAGCCAGTCCGGCGCGAAGCGCACCTGCAACTGGCCGGGATGGCCGGCCACCGCGCGTGCCACGCCTTCGGCGACCACGCGCTCACCGTCGCCGTTGCGGCAGGCGTTGGTGACACTGATGCGGCCATCGCTGCGCAGTCCGTAGTTGGCGGTGATCTCGCCCACGCACTGCTTCTGGAACGAGACCGGAAGATGCGCAATCTCGTGCCACTGGCCGGCGTAGCGATCGATGTCCAGGCGCTCGACCGCGCGCACAGGTTCAGTGGCGATCACCGGGAAAGCGGCCAGCAGCAGGCAGGCGAACAGGGCGGGGCGCAGAGGCATCGTCAGGCTCCAGGCAGGAGTCTGGAGCGTAGGTGCCGCCGCGCATGCCGGTGTAAATGTTTCGTCAACCGGGCGTGTGCGCGGGCGCCGCATCCGCCACTCGTGCAGTGCGCGAAGCACGGACAAAAAAAGACCTGCATCTCTGCAGGTCTCGAAAGATGGTGGCCGAAGACGGAATCGAACCGCCGACACGGGGATTTTCAATCCCCTGCTCTACCAACTGAGCTACTCGGCCAAACTGTGTGGCAATCACGATCAACTGCGATTCCCGAAAAAAAGACCCGCATTTCTGCAGGCTGTCGAACGTGGTGGCCGAGGACGGAATCGAACCGCCGACACGGGGATTTTCAATCCCCTGCTCTACCAACTGAGCTACTCGGCCACGTAGTTCATTGCAGCGAGGTCGCTGCCAAGGACGCGCATATTACGGAGGTCAGCCGGCTACGGCAAGCATTTCGGCAAAAAACCTTCACATTGCCGTCTGCGCAGACGCAAGTACTTGATCCGCCGTTGCGGGGCAGGGGGGGGGCGCTGGATGCCGATTCATCCGTGCGAGGTGGCGCGGTGATCATCGCGTGCGGCGGAATTCAGCGGGCCACGGTGATCGACAAACGCGGCGTGGCGCGGCCTGCGCGTGGACGGCACCGATACCGGACATGGAACGCTGTTTTCGTGACCCCCATGGGGGAACGCTGCGGCGTAGTGTCGGCGTTCCTTTCCTGATGCTGGCAACAGCAGAGACCGTCGTCATGTCCGACTCATCGACCACCACCCGCATCGTGCTGGCGTCGCGTCCGCAGGGGGCGCCCACTGCAGCCAATTTCCGCCTGGAGCAGGCCGCGCTGCCGCCCTTGGGCGACGGTGAGGTGCTGCTGCGCAATCGCTACCTCTCACTGGACCCGTACATGCGTGGACGCATGGATGAGGGACCGTCGTATGCCGCGCCGGTGGCAGTGGAAGCTGTGATGGAAGGCCAGACCGTGGCCGAGGTATTGCAGTCCAGGGCTGCGGGTGTCGCAGTGGGCGAACGGGTGCTGGCGCCGGGCGGGTGGCAGACCCACGCGGTGCTGCCGGCCAAGGCGCTGGGCCGCCGCCTGGACCCGGCCGGGCTGCCGTTGAGTACGGCGCTGGGGGTGTATGGCATGCCGGGCTTCACCGCCTATTCCAGCCTTCATGAAATCGCCCGCCTGCAGCCGGGAGAGACGCTGGTGGTGGCCGCCGCAACGGGGCCGGTCGGCGCGACCGTGGCGCAGTTGGCCAAGCTGCAGGGCGCGCGCGTAGTGGCTATCGCCGGTGGCGAGGCCAAGCGTGCCTATCTGCAGACGCTGGGCGTGGACGTGGCGCTGGATCATCGCGCGGCTGATTTTGCCGAGCAGCTGCGCGCGGCGGTACCTGCGGGTATCGACGTGTACTTCGAGAACGTCGGGGGCCATGTACTGGATGCGGTGCTGCCGTTGCTCAACGACTTCGCACGCATTCCGGTGTGCGGCACCATCGCCACCTACAACAATCGTGGTGTCGCGCAGCCTGGCCCGGACCGCCTGCCGGCGCTGTTCAGCCAGATCCTGCGCCAGCGCCTGACCGTGCGCGGTTTCATCGTGCACGACTTCAAGCACCTGTGGCCGGACTTCGAGCGCGAGATGGCGCAGTGGCTGCGTGAGGGCCGCATCCAGTACCGCGAGGACGTGGTGGAAGGGCTGGAAAATGCACCGGAGGCGTTCTTCGGGCTGCTGCAGGGGCGCAACTTCGGCAAGCTGGTGGTGAAGCTGGACTGAGGGCTTGGCCGATGCCGGCCAAGGTTGGCGGCTACCGGAGGTTGGGGGCGCCGACAAGGTCGGCGGCTTGCGGGTCGCGTCAGCCGTTGGCGACCTTTTCCCGGCGCAGCAGTTCGCGCTTGCGTGCCACGCCCCAGGCATAGCCGGACAGGTCGCCGTCGCGGCGCACCACCCGGTGGCAGGGCACCGCCACGGCCAGCGGATTGCTTGCGCAGGCGCGTGCCACCGCGCGGCTCGATCGCGGCGCGCCGATACGCGCGGCGATTTCGGCATATGAGGCCGTCTGTCCGCGCGGAATCTGCTGCAGCGCCTGCCATACACGTTGCTGGAAGGCCGTGCCGCGGATGTCCAGCGGCAGCGTGGCGCCTCGCGAGGGATCCTCGACCAGGCCCACCACCTGTGCCACCAGTTGTTCATAGCCGCTGTCGGCCCCGACCAGTTCGGCCTGGCGGAAGCGCTGCTGCAGTGACTGCAGCAGCGCTTCCGGATCGTCGCCGAGCAGGATCGCGACCACGCCGGTGGCACTGCTGGCCACCAGCACGCTGCCCAACGAACTTTCGGCAAGCGCGAAGTGGATGACTTCGCCGCGACCACCGGCACGCCATTGCTTCGGCGTCATGCCCAGCAGCTTCGGCGCGTTCTCGTAGAAGCGTCCGCTGGAGCCGAAGCCGGCATCGTGGAAGGCGTCGGTGATGCGTTCCTGTTGTTCCAGCCCGGTGCGCAGGCGGTCGGCGCGCAGCGCGGCAGCGTACTGCTTCGGGGTCAACCCGGTTGCTTCCTTGAAAAGGCGATGCAGACGGGTTGGGCTGCAACCCGCGATCCCGGCCAGTTCCTGCAGCGAGGGTTCGTCGTGGCTGGCTTGAAGGTGGCGGCAAACCCGTTCGACGCGGGCATCGAGGGCGGTGGTGGCGGTGCTGTCCATGGCCGGATTCTGGCACGTGCTGGTTCTGCGGAAACTCCGTTTCCTGCACCGATGGGCCGGGCCCGGAAACGGAGTGTTGGCAGGCGATAGGCGCGGCATCGTGGCGGCCACTTCACAACCGGTACCACGACCATGCGGCTGAACAACAAGATTGCTCTCATCACCGGTGCCAGCGCCGGCATCGGCCGCGCCAGCGCGCTGCGCTTCGCTGCAGAAGGGGCAAAGCTGGTGCTCAACGCACGGCGGCCAGAGCCGCTGCAGGCGCTGGCCGAGCAGATCCGCGCCGCCGGTGGCGAGGTGGTGGTGCATGCCGCGGACGTGGCTGATCCGGCCACGGCACCGGCGCTGGTGGAACTGGCCCAGCAGTCATTCGGTGGGTTGGACATCGCGCTCAACAATGCCGGCATGCTCGGCCCCGGTGCACCGGCAGCAGAGTTCCCGGTGGATGCGTGGCGCGAGGTGATGGCCACCAATCTCGATGCCGCCTTCCATGCCGCACGCGCCCAGTTGCCGGCGTTGCTGGCACGCGGCGGTGGCTCACTGGTGTTTGTCGGCACCTTCGTCGGCCACACCGTCGGCTTCCCGGGAATGGCGGCCTATGCGTCGAGCAAGGCCGGCTTGATCGGCCTGAGCCAGGTGATCGCCGCCGAATACGGCGCGCGTGGCGTGCGCAGCAACGTGCTGCTGCCCGGGGGCACCGATACCGAGATGGGCCGGCAGGCGGCACCGACCGGTGATGCGCGTGATTTCGTGCGCTCGCTGCACGCGCTCAAGCGCATCGCCGAGCCGGAGGAGATCGCCAATGCGGCGTTGTTCCTGGCCAGCGATGAAAGCAGCTTCGTTACCGGTACCGCAATGCGCGTTGAAGGCGGCGTGTCGATCACCCGAACCTGAGCGCCGTCACGTGCGAGGCGCGTAGCGGATGCCGCTGCTGGCCATGAATCCCTTCGGGTCGAACCGGGCCCAGGCCTCGCCCCAGCCGAAGCGGGCGTGGCCACCTGCCAGTTTGCGCCCCAGTGCCGTGGTCAGGGTGCGTCGCATGAAAGCGACTTCGGCATCGATCGCGGCCTGGGTCGGCCAGCCGTCTTCCAGTGTCGCATCAGGCAGATCGACGCCCATCGTCACCCTGTCGAGCTGTTGCCCGTGGAAGCCCAGGCTGATGCCAGCGGGCGCACCGCCCAGGCTGAGCCGGTGCAGGCTGAGCCAGTGATAGCCGGTGCCGACATCGCGCTCCCCTCGCACCAGCGCGGCAAAGGCGACGCGCGCTTCGTCCAGTGACAAGGTGGGGCCGATCAATGCTGGCAGGTTGCCGAGCTGGATGCTGCCGTCGGTTGGATTGAAGTTCATCGGCACGGTGTGTGCCGCGTGCTGGGCGGGCGGGGGCATGGGTGTACGCGGAATTCGTGCTGCATCGGATTCTGGGCGTGTGTTCACCGTCACAGCAAGTGGGTTCGTGCACACGCTGTTGGCGCGGGACTGACCTGTGGATTACCCGCCGGCCTCTAGCGTGGGGCAGAACGTCGGCCTGATGCCGATAAGGGAGTAATCAGATGAACGAGCCAGACAAGGATCAGGACCCGAAGCAGGGCATCCAGGAAAGCCGCCAGGACCGGAAGCAGGACAACGTGGCGAAGCAGCGGCCGGGCCAGTGCGACCAACAGGTGCGTGATGCGCATTCGCGCAGCCCGCGCCGCAAGGATGGCGGCCAGGAACCCGCCTAGGCGGATTCCAGACAAGAAAAAACCCGTAGATCGCCAGGATCTACAGGTTCTTCTGAATAGTGGTGGAGCCAAGGAGGATCGAACTCCTGACCTCGTCATTGCGAACGACGCGCTCTCCCAGCTGAGCTATGGCCCCACGGCAGGGCTGCAGTGTAGCGCTGCCTGCCGGGCTTGCCAAGCGCCGGGCAGGGACGACGCAAGGCCTGGATCCACCGCCGTGCCGGCCGGATTCGGGCCAGTGCTTGGCGCAGCAGGGCGAATTCGACAGAGACCAGGCGTTGCGCAAGGCAATGCCGGGGGCGGCAGCAATGAGCAGTCGTCCCGCGAAGCCGTGGCGCCGTACAAGTAAAGGCGAGAGTTGGTTTCGCAGCGCGCATGCGGGCGACTTGCGAGGGTCGATGTCGCGCTGACCCGGCTGCCAGGAGCTTCGGGGTCAGATCCGTTTTCCTTGGGAGAACGGAGCTGACCCCAAGGTGGTGCCGGCGGACTGTGCCGAAACCGCTTGTTTCGCCGGGTTCGGGTGCCGCGCAACGAAATCGTAACAATTTGGGGGATAATGGCCGCTTGCGCAGTTTTCCCCCCTTTTTGCCGCCCGGCTCGCGCAGGCCGCACGGACGCCTCCTCAGAGCATTCCATGCCCTCCCATTCCGATTCCCGCCGCCTGTCGGGTCTGTCGTCTTCCTTCGTTTCCTTCCGCCGCCATCCGCTGGCCCTGGCCTGCGCCGGCCTGGCTCTGGTCGGCAGCTTCGGTGCCGTCGCGCAGGACAGCGCGCCGACCCCGACCGGCCTGGACACGATCACCGTGACCGCCGAACACCGTGAGCAGAACCTGCAGGAAGTGCCGGTCTCGGTGGGTGTGGTACAGGGCGAGCGCATGCGCGACTTCACCGCCGGCGGCGACGACACCCTGCTGGCACTGTCCGGCCGCGTGCCGAGCCTGTATGCGGAAACCACCACCGGCCGCATCTTCCCGCGCTTCTATATCCGTGGCCTGGGCAATATCGACTTCTACCTGGGGGCCTCGCAGCCGGTGTCGATCATCCAGGACGATGTGGTGCTGGAGCACGTGGTGCTGAAGTCCAACCCGGTCTATGACGTGGACCAGGTGGAAGTGCTGCGTGGCCCGCAGGGCTCGCTGTTCGGCCGCAACACCACCGCCGGCATCGTCAAGTTCGACACCCTGAAGCCGACCCAGGACTACACCGGCCGGGTCAGCGCCAGCTACGCGACCTACAACAGCGTGTCGATCGACGGCGGCTTCGGCGGTCCGATCAATGACATCGCCTCGTTCCGCGTGTCGGCGCTGTACCAGCACCGCGATGACTACGTCGACAACACCTACAAGGGCCCGAGTGCCGACGGCACGGTCAGCCCGAAGAAGAACGCGATGGGCGGCTTCGATGACCGCAACGTGCGCGCGCAGCTGCTGCTGACCCCGAGCGACCAGTTCTCGATCCTGGCCTCGGCCCACGCCCGTGATTACGAAGGTACCTCGACCCTGTTCCTGCGCGGTGCGCTGACCAAGGGCTCGAACAAGACCGACGTGCCGCGCGACAAGGTTGCCTACGACGAAGCCGACAACAATCCGCAGGCCTACAAGACCTACGGCGGCTCGGTGAAGGCACGTTACGACTTCGGCGCGATCGACTTCACCTCAATCACCGCCTACGAAACCACCTCGGGCTACAGCCGTGGCGACACCGACGGCGGCGCTGCGGTGAACTTCCCGGTGAACGGCGTGCCGAACGGCTACGGCCAGTCGATGGGCCGCATCCGCGACCTGGACCAGTGGACCCAGGAATTCCGCCTGGCCAGCCATGACGACAGCGCGCTGCAGTGGCAGGCCGGTGCGTTCTACTTCAACGGCAGCGACACCACCGACTTCTACCAGCGCGCCTGGTTCCTGCAGGGCGCGGCCCGCAACCCGAACAACTGGGTGCGCCTGCGCAACAAGAACACCTCGTGGGCCGGTTTCGGCCAGCTGAGCTATGCCTTCACCGACAAGTTCACCGTCACGGCCGGCCTGCGCCAGACCCGGGACGAGAAGCACACCCGCCTGCTGAAGACGGCTGACACTGCCGCTGGCGTGGTCACCTACAAGGGCCGCACCGACGTCAAGATGTCCGACACCACCCCGAGCTGGGATCTGAGCGCGATGTATCAGATCACGCCGGACGTAAGCGTCTATGCCAAGGTCGCCCGCGGTTTCCGCGGCCCGACCATCCAGGGCCGCTCGGCCGTGTTCAATGCCGACTTCACCACCGCCGATTCCGAGACCATCCTGTCCTGGGAAGCGGGCGTGAAGAGCAGCCTGTGGGACAACCGCCTGCGCTTGAACGCCACCGCGTTCACCTACACCGTCAACGACATCCAGCTCAACGGCAACGATTCGGACGGCAACGGCGTGCTGTTCAACGCCGACAAGGCCAAGGCCTATGGTTTCGAAGCGGACATGGAGCTGCGCCCGATCCCGAACCTGACCCTGAGCGCCGGCTTGAGCCTGCTGCACAGCGAGATCAAGGACAAGCGCGTCTACGCGCAGGTCTGCGGCCTCAATGGCCAGGTGGTGTGCACGGTGAATGACCCGACCATCAAGGTCGGTGCCAACACCTTCGCGCAGATCGACGGCAACCCGCTGCCGAACGCGCCGAAGTACAACGTCAACCTGGCCGCCCGTTACGACTTCCCGGTCAGCGACGCGGGCACCATGTTCGTGTCCACCGACTGGAACAAGCAGGGCTACACCAGCTTCGTGCTGTACGACAGCAAGGAGTTCAACTCCAAAGGTGATTTCGAAGGCGGCCTGAAGATCGGCTACTCGGGCAACTATGGTGCCTACGAAGTGGCGCTGTTCGCGCGCAACATCACCAACGAGAAGAACCTCAAGGGTGTGATCGAGAACTACATGGCGGCGGTCTACAACGAACCGCGTACCGTCGGTGTCTCGCTGAACATGAACTGGTAATGCGTTGCCACGGTGGCGGGTCTTCCCGCCATCGTACTGCTGGAATGCAAAGGGCGGCCCGGTGATCCGGGTCGCCCTTTTTCATGGCCTTCGACGGTGGCCGGAACGCAATCCCGCGCCGCGCTCGGCACTTCAGCGTGCAGGCAGCAGCGCCTGCAGCCGCGACTCCAGTTCTTGCTGGCGCCAGCCGGCCAGTGCGGCCGGCCATTGGCGGCGCTCCAGGTAGCTTTCCAGATGTTTGCGCGAGGCCAGCACGCCATCCGGCAGACCCAGCTCGCGGCTGCGCTCGGCAACGGCGTCCTGCAGCCTCTTCAGTGCCTGCTTGTTGGTGTCGTTGGCGGGCAATGCCAGCGGTGCCTCGGCCTCATCGGCCAGCGGTGTGTCCAGCGCCTGCCACACCGCGCCGGCGAGCTTGCGCGGTGCCTTCGGGAACTGTTCAAACAGCGTGGCCAGCGCGGCGGCATCGGCCGGTGGCGTGCGTGCCAGCGTGGCGGCCAGTTCGTTGTCCAGGATCCAGCTGCGCGGGCGGTCGCTGCTGCGTGCCTGCACATCACGCCAGCGCAGCAGGCGCAGCAGGCGGCGCTGCGCAGGAGCATCGAGAAACTGCGCTGAGCGCATCGCCAGATGCGGCCAGCGGTCCTCATCATTGGCGACGCTGGCCAGCAGGCGCTCGCCGTCGTCGTGCAGCCACTGCTGGCGGCCCAGCGCCTGCAACTTGGCATCAATGGCGTCATGCAGTGCGAACAGGTGCTCGACGTCGTCGGCGGCGTATTGCAGTTGCGACTCCGAGAGCGGACGGCGCATCCAGTCCGAGCGGGTTTCGCCCTTGGCCAGCGCCACGCCGGTGATTTCCGCGACCAGCTTCTGGTAGCCCATGCCGCCACCAATGCCGGCTAGCGAGGCGCCGATCTGTGTGTCGAACAGCGGTCGCGGCAACACGCCGCAGGTCCACTTGAAGGCAACCAGGTCTTCGCTGGCGCTGTGCATCACCTTGGTGATCGACTCATCGGCCAGCCACGGCGCCAGTGCCTCGGCCATGCCGGGAATCAGCGGATCGATCAGCAGGATGTCCTGCCCGACCGCCATCTGCACCAGAGCCAACTGCGGCCAGAACGTGCGTTCACGGATGAATTCGGTGTCCAGGCCGATGCGGGCCGGACGCTGCTGGAAGTACGCATCCAGCTCGGCGGGGGTGGTGATCCAGGTTGCCACGGGTCAGGGCCTACTACTCGGGTTTGCTCAGGCAGGGGAGAATAGCCTAACGTCGGTCCGCGTCCGTGCCGAAGGAGATCCTGCTTGCGTTTTCCGCTGTCGTCCGTGCTGTGCACCGCTCTGGCCGTGGCCTTGGCCGGTTGCACGCCGTCGCCCTCGGCAACACCGGAGCCGGGGCCGGCTGCTGGCGAAGACGCGCGGCCGCAGGAAGGTTCACTGGCGGAGCCGACGCCGGGGGTGGGGCAGGGTAGCGTCACCATTGCCGGTGAGGATGCCACCGAGGACGTGCAGCGGTGGACACCGCCACGCGTCGACCGGCAGGGCCGCAGCGTCGCCCAGCTGCGCCGCGCAGCCGAAAAGGCGTTCAGCGAAGGGCACCTGTACGAGGACGCCGACGCGGCGGTTCCGCTGTGGCTGGCAGTGCAGGAGGAAGATCCGGATGATCGCCTGGCCCGCAGCGGCCTGCAGCGTGCTCGCCAGCGCCTGCAGCAGCAGGCCGATGCTCTGCTGGTTCGGCCACTACGGCAGCGCGAGGCGCTGGCCGAGGCGAGTCGCCAGGCACTGGTGCTGCTGACCCTGGCGCCGAAGGATGAGAAGGTGCGCGCGCTGCAGGGCCGGGTGGAGCTCGCCCAGCGCGTGGTGGCCTATAACCGTGCCGGCGAGGAAGACCTGCGATCGGGGCGGATCGGCGAGGACGGTGACGGTGCGATTGGCAACTTCCGTGAAGCGCTGGCTCTGGACGAAGACAACAGCCGGGCGCGGCAGGGCCTGGCGGCGGCCGAAAGTGGCCTGATCCGCCGGGCCGAGGACGCCGCGCGCGTACGCGACTTTGCCAGTGCGGGCACCTGGCTGGCCGAAGCCAGCAAGGTCCGTGACTCGTCACCGACCATTGCCGATGCCTTCGAGCGCATCGAGCAGATCCGCGCCGCCGCGCTGCTGCAGCTGCGTGATGAGGGCCTGCGCGAGCTGGCCACGCCGCAGGGGCTGAAGCCGGCGCGCGAAAAGCTGGCCGAGGCCCTGCGCATCGCCTTGCCGGGGGATGCGGTGGTGGCCCAGCTGCGCGAACGCATCGATCTGGCCACCCATTACGGCAGCTTCCGCCCGGGCCAGGTGTTCAGCGACGCGATGCGTGATGGTGGGCGCGGTCCGCAGATGGTGGTTGTGCCGCATGGCGGCTTCCAGATGGGCGCGGGTGATGCCGAGCCCGGCTCCACCGACGCCGAGCGCCCCTCCCATTACGTTCGCTTTGACCGCGGCTTCGCGATGGCGATCACTGAGGTTACCGTCGGCGATTTCGAGCGCTATGTGAAGTCGACCAATGCCCGACCACGTGCGACCCGGCGCGGCCACTCGGTGGTCTATGACGAGCGCAGCGGCAATTTCATCCGCCGCAGCGGCGTCGACTGGCGTTCGGATTACGATGGCGCGCGCGCACTGGGCAACTCGCCGGTGATGCATGTCAGCGTGCGGGATGCCGAGAACTACGCGGCATGGCTGTCCGAGCAGACCGGACGCAGCTACCGGCTGCCGAGCGAGGCCGAATTCGAATATGCGCTGCGCGCCGGGAGCAGTGGCCGCTACCCCTGGGGAGACGCCGGTACGCCGCCGCCGGGCAGCGGCAACTTCACCGGCAGCAAGGACGTCTCGCCTTCGGGTCGGCACTGGCACAACGCTTTCATCGGCTATGGCGATGGCTGGTGGGGACCAGCGCCGGTGGCCAGTTTCCAGGCCAATGCTTTCGGCCTGCACGACATGGCCGGGAATCTGAGCGAATGGGTGGCCGACTGCTGGCACGCCAGCTACCGGCGTGCGCCGTCCGACGGTGTCGCCTGGTTCAACCCGGGCTGCCGGTCACGGGTGATCCGGGGCGGCAACTGGGCCAATGCGCCCGAGCAGACCCGTGCGGCCTGGCGGCAATCGCAGGATTCGGACACCACCAATGCGCGCATCGGCTTCCGCCTGGTGCGCGGCATCTGAGCGGCATCGGGCTTCACCCGCTGCTGGCGTCCGCGCACTAAGATTGCGCCGTGCCCGCCAGCCGGCGGGGTCTGCTGGAAGACCACCGATGCGCAACGATCCCTTTTCCCGCTCGCCCCAAGGTCCGCAGCGACGCGGCCTGTTCGGCAACATCCGCTGGTGGGTGCTGCTGCTGGCAGCGGGCTATGCGGTGTTCTACTGGCTCTCCAATCGCACCGTCGATCCCTACACCGGCGAGAAGGTGATGATCGACAGCAGCCTGGATGCGCGCCAGGAGACCGCGCTCGGTCTGCAGGCCTACCAGCAGATCCTCGCGCAGGAACGGCCGATGGATCCGAATGCGCCGATCGCGCGCGATGTGCGCGACATCGCGCAGCGCCTGATCGCCAAGGTGGATGTGGTGGAGACCGCGCTGGCACAGGAGCACGGCGTGCAGCCGGCGCATTTCGCGCGGGATTTCCAGTGGGAAGTGAATGTGATCCCGTCCGAGCAGGCCAATGCGTTCTGCCTGCCGGGCGGCAAGATGGCGGTCTACACCGGCCTGGTGCCGGTGGCGCGTACGCGTGATGCGATGGCGGTGGTGATGGGCCATGAGATCGCCCACGCGCTGCTGCGCCATGGTGCGCAGCGGATGGCGCAGCAGAAGCTGACCCAGATCGGGCAGATGGCCGGTGCCGCCAGCGGCATGGATGCGCAGCAGCAACAGATGATGATGTCGGCGATGGGCTACGGCTATCTGCTGCCCTATGCGCGCAGCCACGAGACGCAGGCCGATGAAGTGGGGCTGATGCTGGCTGCGGCGGCGTGCTTCGATCCCCGCGAGGCGGTGCCGCTGTGGCAGCGCATGGGCCAGGCCAGTGGCGGCCAGGCGCCGCCGGAGTTCGCTTCCACCCACCCGAATCCGGGCACCCGCATCCAGAACCTGCAGGCACTGATGCCGAAGGCGCTCGAGTACCGGCAGAAGTTCTGCGAGCAGGCAAAGTAGAGGGTGTTCGGCAGGGCTTGCAGCCCTGCACCTGCCGAAGCCAGAGCAACAGCAACAGCAACAGCCGAAGCAAAAGCTGGCTATCCGTGGGATGGCGGGGTGGGTC
>NZ_JAOCGL010000107.1:0-12327 GCF_029842485.1 Stenotrophomonas sp. GD03777 | reverse complement strand
GCCGAGCCGACGCTCGGCTGCTGCAGCAGGTCCACGCATGGCGTGGATCTACAAGCCGTCACGCCACTGCCAACCCCCGGTGCCCACCCGCAGCACGTGGGTCGGCCGCAACGCCTGCAGCAGGTGCCGGTCGTGGCTGACCATCAGCAGCGCGCCCGGCCACGCCGCCAGCAGTTCTTCCAGTGCCTGCAACGCGCTCAGATCCAGCGCGTTGCCCGGCTCGTCCAGCAGCAACAGCTGCGGTGCGGGATCTGCATACAGCACGCTGGCCAGCGCGCCTTTCACCCGTTCACCATCACTGAGGCTGTGGGCTGCACGCTGGATGCGCTGTGCGTCCAGCCCGAGCAGGGCCAGCCGTGTGCGCAGCTCACCCGCATCCGCCACCGGGTTGGCGGCCTGCACGGTGTCGAGAATGCTGCGTTCGCCGGACAGTCCCAGCAGCTGCTGGTCGAGCAGCGCCAGTGGTGCATGGCGCTGCACGATGCCGCTGCGTGCAGGCAGCTGGCCGGCCAGCACGCGCAGGAGCGTGGACTTGCCACTGCCATTGTCACCGACCACGGCGATGCGCTGGCCGCGGCGGATCTCCAATTGCAACGGTGCACTGCAACCCTGCGGCAGCACCAGCGACTCCGCCTGCAGCAGACGTGCGTTGCCGCGTTCACCGTCACCGGCGAACAGCGCCAGCTCCGGCGCGGCGTGAACTGCCGAAGCCGCTGCGCGCAGCTGGTCGGCGCTGGCCTGAAGACGATCGGCCTGTACCTGTTGCGCGCGCCCGTGGCTGGCCTCTGCACGCTGTTTCTGCCGGCCAAGCAGGATCGGTGCCTGGTTGGCCTGCTTCGCATCGCGATTGCCACGTGCCTGGCGCTGCTGCTGGCGTTCGTGCTGCTCGCGCGCGCTGCGCTGTTGCTGCCGGTGCTGGGCGCGGGCGTGGTCGAGCTGTGCGGCGGCCGCTTCGCGTTCGGCGGCCCGCGCGTCGGCGTAGTGCTGCCACGGCCCGCCATAGCGATGCAGCCCGCGCGCGTCGAGCTCGACGATCTGCTGCATCTGCGCCAGCAGCTCGCGATCATGGCTGATCACCAGCAGGCCGCCGCGCCACTGCTGCAACCGTTCGTACAACTGTTGGCGATGGCGGCCATCGAGGTGGTTGCTGGGTTCGTCCAGGATCAGCCAATCGGCGCCGCTGGCCCAGGCGCCGGACAGCGCCACCTGCATGGCCTGGCCGCCACTGAGACGCGCGGCGGGTTGGGCGGGATCGAGATCGTCGGGCAGGCGGAGCGCCTGCCATTGCTGCTGCAGGCGCTCGCGCAGATCCCAATGGTCGCCGACGCAGGCGAAGTCGGCCTCATCCACGCTGCCGGCTTCGATGCGTTGCAGCGCGGCCAGTTCCGCGCCGACGCCGGCCAGTTCACCGACCGTGCCGGCGGGGGGATAGCCGGGCGTCGGCAACAGGAACACGCGGCTGCTGCTGCGCACCTGCCCGTTCTCTGGCCGCACCCGACCGGCCAGCAGGCGTGCGAGCACGCTCTTGCCGGTGCCATTGGCACCGACCAGACCGGTGGCGACCGGATCGAAGGAAAACGACAGATCGGAAAACAGCGGGCGGCCGTCGGCCAGCCGATACGACACGCGATCGAGCGTGAGGGAATGTGTGGTCATGCGACCTCCATGGATGCCGGTTCTCCCCTGCGCGCAGGGGCGGGAAGAGTCAGGCCGTCTGTTGGGAAGACGGCGGCATCAATGGCGCATTGGTCGCGAGCCTCTGGGAGGAATGAGCGGCCAGTATAGCGGGGTTGGCTGAATGGTTTGATGGCTCTGCACTACAAGAGCATCCACGCATGGCGTGGATCTACTGTGGGCCGGGCATGGGTGGATTTCTCGCGGCTACGGCACGGTGTCCAGGCGGGCGCCGACGAAGTCGATGAACACCCGCAGCTTCGGCAGTACGTGTCGGCCCGACGGCCACAGCAGGTGGAAGGTGCCGCAGGAGTGCACATGATCCTCCAGCACGGTGACCAGGCGGCCGTCGGCCAGCGCATCGCGTACCGAGTGCACCGGCACGAAGGCCAGGCCGGTATCGCGCAGCGCCAGCGCCACCCGCGCCTCGATGGTGTTGGCCACCATGTGCACCGGCAGCTCCTGCGGTGTTTCGTGGTCGGGCCAGTGGATCGGCCACGGCTCCAGCTTGCCGGTGCTGGGGAAGCGGTAGTGCAGCAACGTGTGCTGCAGCAGGTCGGCCGGCGTGCGTGGAACGCCGCGACGCTGCAGGTAGTCCGGCGAGGCGACGACACGCCGCGGGAATACCCCCAGCCGGCGTGCGTTCATCCGCGAGTCGCTGGGTTCGCCAACGCGCAGCACCGCATCGAAACCTTCCTCGATGACATCGACCAGCCGGTCGCTGAAATCCAGGTCGAGGCGGATGTCCGGATACGCGGCCATGAATTCGGCCATCAACGGCAGGGTGAGGTCGCCTACCAATGGCAGGCTGATCCGCAGCGTGCCGCTCGGTGCAGCGTGCGGTTGCGCCAGTTCGGTGCGCGCGGCATCGCGTTCGTCGAGGATGCGCCGGCAGCGCGCCAGGAACAGCTGGCCCTCGGCGGTGAGGGTGATGCTGCGCGTGCTGCGGTGGAACAGGCGCACGCCCAGTGCGTGTTCCAGCCGCGCAACGCACTTGCCGGCGGCCGATGCGGAGATGCCCTGCAGGCGCCCGGTCTCGACGAAGCTGCGGGTGTCGGCGGCGTGGACGAAGGTCTGCAGGTTGGCGAGGTTGTCCAGGACTGACATGGGCGTACCGGCAATGAAAACGGCAGGGTAGGGGCGGGTGATCGCGGCACGCGGCGCGGCCATCGCAACACTGTGGTGCGGGGCCTCGGGCAGCCCTTGCGGCGTTGCAGTTCCGGGCATGATGCCGATTGCGGACTGCATGGTCCATGATGCCCGGAGCGGCAACCGGCTTTTTGCAGCGCCGCGCGCTGCCTAACGTGGCGGGCCTCTCCCCACGGATCACCATGATGAATGCCGCTCTTTCCCTTGAACCTGCACCGACGCTGCCTTCGGTGCAGCGGCTGCTGCAGCAGGTCCATCCGTTGCGCCTGGTTGGTGCGGTGGTGCTGGTGCGCGAGCACGGCGTGCTGCGCCATGCCAGCGCGAGCGGGCTGGCCGACCGCGAGTCGGCCAGGCCGATGCTGCGCGATCAGCTGTTCCGGCTGGCATCGGTCAGCAAGCCGTTGCTGGCCACGGTGATCCTGCGCCTGGTGGCTGAAGGCGTGCTCGACCTCGACGCGCCGGTGCAGCGCTGGCTGCCGGACTTCCGCCCGGCGCTGGCCGATGGCAGCACGCCGCCGATCAGCCTGCGCCAGCTACTCAGCCACAGCAGCGGACTGGGCTATCGCTTCCTGGAGGCGGATGCGGAGGGACCCTACGCGCGCGCTGGCGTCAGCGATGGCATGGATGCCAACCCGGTGTCCCTGGCCGAGAACGTGCGCCGCATCGCGCAGGTGCCACTGCTGTTCGCACCGGGCAGCCAGTGGCTTTACTCGTTGGGCGTGGACGTGGCCGGTGCGGTGGCCGAAGCCGCGACCGGTGAAACGCTGCAGGCGCTGTTCCAGCGTCTGCTGGCTGCCCCGTTGGGCCTGCGCGATACCGCGTTCGTTACGCGCGATGCAGAGCGGCTGGCCACGCCGTATGTGAGCGACAGGCCGCAACCGCATCGCCTGCAGGAAGGCGAGGTGGTCGCACCTTTCGAGGGAACGCTGGGCATCGAGTTCAGTCCCGCACGTGCCACCGACGCCAGCCGGTTCGCTTCGGCCGGCGCCGGCCTGGTCGGTACCGCCGATGAGGTGATGGCGGTGCTGGAGGCTTTGCGCGACGTGCAACGCTCCGGCCTGCTGCCGCCCGCGCTGGCGGCGCAGATGGCCAGCCCGCAGGTGGGCGAGCAGGGGCCGCCGGAACCGGCCGGCTGGGGCTTCGGGCTGGGCTTTGCGGTACTGCGCGATGCCGCCGCCAGCGGCACACCACAGCGCGAAGGCAGCTGGCGCTGGGGCGGTGCCTACGGGCACAGCTGGTTCGTCGACCCGTCGCGTGGGCTGAGCGTGGTGGCGCTGACCAACACCCTGTACGAAGGGATGGATGGCGTTTTCGTCGATGACCTGCGCGATGCGATTTATGCCGACCTGGGGGCAACGCGATGAGCGGCCATGCCATCGATGCCGCCAGTCCGGCCGGCGAGGCCACGCGCCTGCCGTGGGCGGGCCTGCTTGCCTTGGCCGGTGGCGGCTTCATCACCCTGTTGACCGAGAACCTGCCGGCGGGTGTGCTGCGGCCGATGGGCGAAAGCCTGGGCGTGAGTGATGCGGCGGTCGGCCAGCTGGTGAGCGTGTATGCGCTGGGTTCGGTGATGGCCGCACTGCCGATGACCGCGCTGACCCAGCGCCTGCCACGGCGTCCGCTGCTGCTGGCGGCCATCGCCGGCTTCGTGGTGGTCAATACGCTGACCGCGTTGAGCAGCAGTTACGCGCTGATCCTGGCTGCGCGCTTCCTGGCCGGTGTGAGCGGTGGATTGCTGTGGTCGCTGGTGGCTGGCTACGCCGCACGCATGGTGGTGCCGTCGCTGCAGGGACGGGCCATCGCAGTGGCGATGGTCGGTTCGCCGCTGGCGCTGTCGTTGGGGGTGCCGGCCGGAACGCTGCTTGGCCAGCAGATCGGCTGGCGCTGGGCGTTCGCGTCGATGAGCGTGCTGGGTCTGCTGCTGCTGGCCTACGCGCGCTGGGCGTTGCCTGCGCTGCCGGCCGCTGGGGCCGGGCAACGCACTTCGCTGGCGACCGTGTGGCGCCTGCCCGGTGTACGCAGTGCGCTGCTGGTGATGGCGCTGTACGTGCTGGCGCACAACGTGCTGTACACCTACATCGAGCCGCTGGCCGTCGACGCGGGTGCCGGTGCGTGGCTGGACCGGCTGCTGCTTGCTTTCGGCATGGCGGCGATTGCTGGCATCGCGATGGCCGGCTGGGGCGTGGATCGCTACCTGCATGCGCTGGTGTGGGCGGCGGTGATCGGTTTCATCGTTCCGGTGCTGGCCCTGCTGGTGTGGCCAGGCGTGGCGAGCGCGCTGCTGCTGGCGACGATCCTGTGGGGCGTGGCGTTCGGCGCCGTGCCGACCCTGTTCCAGACCGCCTTGGCACGGCGCGCCGGGGCCGCTGCGGACCTGGCGCAATCGATGCTGGTGACCGGCTGGAACCTGGCCATTGCGGCCGGCGGCGTGGCAGGCGGGGTGCTGCTGCAGGCCAGCGGCCCACGCCAGCTGGGATGGCTGCCGTTGCTGTTGCTGGCGGTGACCGCCGCGTGGTTGCTGGCACGGCCGAAGGCGTGGGCGTAGCCGCCAATCACGGGTCAGGTGGTGCCGGCCAGCGGCCGGCACTGCCGGGTTGCCTCACTCCAGAGGCACCTGCTCGATCGGCACGCTGCGCGGGTTCTGCATGTGTTCGCGTGCAGCGCCGTACTGCTGCTGCCGCTTCTGATGGAAGGCGACGAACTCATCGCGCGGCAGCGGCCGCGAGAACAGCCAGCCCTGTCCGAATTCCACATGCCGGCTGTGCAGGTAGGCCAGCTGCGCTTCGGTTTCCACGCCCTCGGCCACCACCCACAGGCCCAGCTCCTTGGCCATGTCGATGATGTGCGGCGTGACCGGGCTGGTGGCGCTTTCGGTACCGATCGCATCGATGAATGATTTGTCGATCTTCAGCGCATCCAGTGGCAGCTGCTGCAGGTATTGCAGGCTGGAGAAGCCGACCCCGAAATCATCGATGGCCACGCTGTGGCCGGCGCGGCGGGCGGCGGCGAGCATGGTGCGCGCGCGGTCCAGATCGAGGAAGCCACGTTCGGTGGCCTCCATCCAGATCTGCTGCGGCAGGATGCCGCTGCCGGCCATGTGCCGGGAGATCATCTTCAGGGCGCGACCGCTGCTGATGTCTTCGGCGGCGAGGTTGATCGCGATGTGCGCGCTGCGGTCGGCGACCAGCAGCTCGCGCATGTCGCGCACCACGTTCTCGATCACCAGGTCGGTGACGTCGGCGATCATGCCGGCCTCTTCGGCCAGTGGAATGAACAGGTCAGGGCGCACCTGGGTGCCATCCGGGCGTTGCCAGCGCACCAGCGCCTCGGCGCCGACGCAGATGCCGGTGTCCAGTTCGATGATCGGCTGGTAATGCAGGTACAGCTCGCGGCGGCGGATGGCGGTGGCCAGTTCGCCGCGCAGGGAAAGGCGGCGCCGCGACAGCCAGATCACCAGCCCGGCCCCGGCGGCGGCCAGCAGCAGGCCCACCGGCACGTACAGCCAGGCCTGTTGGCGGAAGGCCGCGGCAAGCGCGGTGCGCGGTGTAGTGGCGACGGCCAGCCATTCCTCGTTGCGCGCGGTAGCGAACAGCGTGGTGTGGTCCAGGCCTTCGCCCGGGTCGCGCAGCAGTGCCTGCAGCAGGTCCGGATCCAGGCCAGGCTGTTTGGCCAGCAGGCGTCCATCGGGGCTGGCCAGTGCCAGCCGCACATTCGGGTCGGCGATGACATCGACGAAGCGGCGTGGGTCCACCAGAGCGTCGTAGGACCCATACAGGATCGCCAGCACCTGGCGTCGCCCGCTGATTTCCGGGCGCACGTCCACTGCGATGCCGGCGCCGTCGCTGGTGACGTGGTCCGGCCTGGGCTGATCCACATCCGACAGGAACGGCCCCCAGGAGGTGCAGCGCAGCTTGCCTCCTTCGAAGTAGCCCATCTGGTCAATCGATGGGGTGGTCATTACCAGGGTCTGCATGCGCCGGATGTGCTCGGGGCTGCAGGACACGTAGGTACCGGCTTCGGCGGATTTCAGCGCCGCCAGCGCCTCCTGGTAGGACAGGTCGGAGCGGCGCAGGGTGCGATCGGCGATGTCGCGCAGGCGCTGCTGTTCGACGCTGACCGCGCGGTCCCAGGTGGCGTAGGCCATGACCGCGATCGGCACCGCAGCGGCCAGCAGGGCCAGTGCGGTACCGCCGATGATGACGCGCAGGCGGCTCATGGCCGGGGCTCCAGCAGGGCGGGCGGGGCAGGGCGCATGGTCGGGCCGGTCCTTGGGCAGGTGCGGCTATCTGAGCATGGCACCGGGCCGGGCGGAATGGGATCAATACGGTATTCGGTCACATTGTGGTGAAAGCGGCCTGCTTTGACGCAATGGGGCCGTCTGGCGCTGGCGCTCGGCGCCGCGGAGGACTACCGTCGAACGCTTCGCCCGCCCCTTCCCGCGCCCATGACCGAGCCCGCCACGCCCCCCGAGCACCTGCGCCGCAGCCTGTCCAACCGCCACCTGCAACTGATCGCCATCGGCGGTGCCATCGGCACCGGCCTGTTCATGGGCTCGGGCAAGACCATCAGCCTGGCCGGCCCGTCCATCGTCTTCGTCTACCTGATCATCGGCGCGATGCTGTTCTTCGTGATGCGTGCGATGGGCGAGCTGCTGCTGTCCAACCTGCAGTACAAATCCTTCATCGACTTCTCCACCGACCTGCTCGGCCCCTGGGCCGGGTTCTTCTGTGGATGGACCTACTGGTTCTGCTGGATCGTCACCGCGATTGCCGACGTGATCGCGATTGCCGCCTACGCACAGTTCTGGTTCCCCGGGCTTGAGGCCTGGAAACCGGCGCTGGCCTGCGTGATGCTGCTGCTGGCGTTGAACCTGGTGACGGTGAAGCTGTTCGGTGAAATGGAATTCTGGTTCGCGCTGATCAAGATCGTGGCGATCTGTGCGCTGATCATCACCGGCGCCGGGCTGGTGGTGTGGGGCTTCACTTCACCCAGCGGCCACACCGCGTCGCTGTCGAACCTGTGGAATGACGGCGGCATGTTCCCGATGGGCCTGGTCGGCTTCTTCGCCGGGTTCCAGATTGCGGTGTTCGCCTTCGTCGGCATCGAGCTGGTCGGCACCACCGCCGCCGAAACCGCCGATCCCGAGCGCAACCTGCCCAAGGCAATCAACTCGATCCCGGTGCGCATCATCATCTTCTATGTGCTGGCGCTGATCGCGATCATGGCGGTCACCCCGTGGCGCCAGGTGGTGCCGGACAAGAGCCCGTTCGTGCAGCTGTTCGTGCTGGCCGGCATTCCCGCCGCCGCCAGCCTGATCAATTTCGTGGTGCTGACCTCGGCCACGTCCTCGGCCAACAGTGGCATCTTCTCCACCAGCCGCATGCTGTACGGCCTGGCCGAAGAGGGGCACGCCCCGCGCGGGCTGTCGAAGTTGTCACGCGCTGCCGTGCCCGCCCGAGGCCTGCTGTTCTCGTGCCTGTGCCTGCTGGGCGGCACGCTGCTGATCTACCTGATTCCGAACCTGGTGACCGCCTTCACCCTGGTGACGACGCTGGCCACGGTGCTGTTCATCTTCGTCTGGTCGCTGATCCTGGTGGCCTACATGGCCTATCGCCGCCGCTACCCGGAGCGCCACGCTGCCTCGATCTTCAAGATGCCCGGCGGCGTTGCCATGTGCTGGGCCTGCCTGGTGTTCTTCGCCGCCGTGCTGGTGCTGCTGAGCCTGCAGGGCGACACCCGCCAGGCGCTGATCGCCAGCCCGGTGTGGTTCGTGCTGCTGGGCGCGGGGTATTGGGTGCGCCGGAGGGCCGCGAAGTGATCCGAAGTGGGGTCAGATCCCGTTGGTCAGCAACGGGATCTGACCCCGGCAGGTCGCGGGACCCACCCCGCCTCCTCGCGGGAAAACGGCTGTTGCTGTTGAGGTTGCCGGCCAGCGGCCGGCACTACCGCGGGTGCAGGGCGTAGCCCTGCCGGCCCCCATTCACCCAACATTCGCGGGCGCCGCCGGATCATCCGGCCGCCATGTCCCATCGACCTCTCCTGCTTGCACTGGTGCTGCTGCCCATCCTGTGGCCCGGGATGGCTGCCGCGCGCACGGTCTATCGCTGCGTGCAGGGCAACACCGTCAGCCTGGCTACCGCACCGGAGCCGGGATCGCGGTGCACGCCGAAGGAGATCGACGACAACGCCATCCAGGCCCCGAACCTGTGGGGCAACATGGGCGTGTTCAGTGGTGTGCTGTACGAGCGCGAGCAGGACGGCGTGCTGGTCTATTCCACCCGCAACCTGCCCGGCTCGCGGGTATTCCTGAAGTTCACCGTGGCCACGCCGCCGGGCGAGCCGGCGCACGAGGGCCTGGGCAAGGTCGGCAAGCCGCAGCTCGCGCAGCACGCCAGGCAGTTCAAGGCCGCGGCCAAAGCCACCGGCGTCGATGATGCCTGGCTGCGCGCGATCGCCCATGCCGAAAGCAATTTCGATCCGCTGGCGGTCTCGACCAAGGGCGCACAGGGCGTGATGCAGTTGATGCCGGAGACCGCACAGGAATATGGCGTGCGCGATCCGTTCTCGCCACAGCAGTCGATCGAGGGCGGCGCACGCTACATGCGCGCGCTGCTGCGCCGTTACAACGGCGATCGCCCGTTGGCGGCGGCTGCCTACAACGCGGGCATCGGTGCGGTCACCCGCTACAAGGGCGTGCCGCCCTACGCCGAAACCCTGGCCTATGTGGACAAGGTGATGGCGCTGTACGCGCGCTACCGCGAAGCGATGGGCATCCGCACCGAAGTACCAGCCCGCTAGCAGGGACTCAGCGCGAGGTGGAAGTGCTGACCAAGTCGTAGCGCTCGATGCGGCCGACGCGTGCCACCTCCGCCTGCACGTCGGCACGCTGCTTGAGTGCACGCCACGCGGCATCGATGCGCACATCGCCCGGCAATGACGGATAGGTGCGCATGTCCTGCAGGCTGGCCAGGGTTTCACCGCGTTCAACCGGCGAGCGCAGCTGTTCGATCAGCACGGCGGCGGCACCGTCCAGGTCGCCTTCCTCCAGCAGCATTTCGCGATGGAACAGGCGGGCATCGTCGCGCTGGGCCAGGATCACCGCGCGTGCTGCATCGCGCGCCTTGGCATCGCCGCGCTCGCGGGCGGCGGCGAACTGCAGCAGCGCCTGTGCGGCCTTGCCGTAACCGGCGAGGCCCGGCATGTCATTCACTGCCTGCGCAGCGTCCTGCATGCGCCCCAGCGAACTGAACACGAAGCCGACATTCATCTGGTGCTCGACACCATCCGGGCCGAGCGCGCCGATGCGGGCGGCCTGTTTCGCCGTGGCCAGTGCCTCATCGGTGCGGCCCAGCCGGCGCAGTGCGGTGAGCCGGCTGTTGAGCAGCCAGGCCACCCATTCCGCCTCCGCAGCGGCAGGCGATTCGCCGTTGCTGGCGGCACCGGCCATGCCCTCGGTCAACGACAGCACTTCCTCGTTGCGGTCCAGCATCAGCAAGGTGGTGCTGAACTCGGCCATGCGCGCGTCCAGTGCGCGGTCGAGCAGGCCGGAAACACGCAGTTCATCGAGGTGGCGCTGTGCCGCCTGCACCGGATCGAAACGCGCGTCACCGCGATCGACATAGCGATCAAAGCGCTTGTCGCTGCGCAGGCGGATGATCTCGGCCGGGCTGTCGATCCGCGCCAGCGTGGCCGGAATGCTGTCGCCACGGCCGTTGTCGGCCTGCAGCGTGGCCAGCGCCAGCCACAGCCCGGTGGGTTCCAGGCCGCCACTCTTCCAGCCGTTGTCAAACAGCGCCTGCAGCAGGTCCATGCGCTTCTGCGGCTGCTCACGCAGGCGGTACTGCAGGTAGTTGATGGCGTGGTGATCGATCGACAGCGGTGCGTCGGCGTGCTGCAGTGCCTTCACCAGGAAAGTGGTGGCTGCGGCCGGCTGGTTGTCCGACAGTTCCACCGACACCTGGGTGAGCAGGATCTGTGCATCCTCCGGCAGGGCCTCCTGCGCCCGCTGCAGGTAGCGGCGGGCCTGGTCCGGCTTCTTCTGCATCAGCGCGGTCCAGCCGGCGACCTGCGAGGCGCGGCCGCGATGCTCGGCATCGAAGTCGTCCAGCAACGGATCTTCCATCAGCCGCTCCATGCTGATCAGCGCACCCAGCGTGTTGCCGTCGCGTGCCTGCTGGATGGCCTCATCCCAACGCGTGGCGTACGCCGCGTGTACTGCATCGGCGGTGGCCGAAGGCTTCTGCGGGGCCACCGTGATCGAAGCGAAGGCGGGCGCGCTGGCCAATGCGGCCAGCAGCAGGGCGGTGAGGGGGAGAACGCGGGGCATGGAGAATCTCCATCCGTGGGAACCGCATTGAACCTGCTACGGCCAGCGAGGACAAGCACGACGAAGCGAATCCTGGTGTTCAGCCGCATGATCGGCCGTGGCGGATCGCACGCGCAGCGTCTATTGTCGGTGCCTCTTCAAGCAGCAGGCAGAGGCAGCGCAACACGATGGCACGGTGGCAATGGATGGCGGCAGGGGTGGCGTTGGCAACGGCGGTGGGCTTGGCTGCAACCTGGTGGGATACCCCGCTGAAAACGCTGGCCGGCCCTGCCGGCCCGGTGCCCACGCCGCTGGCCTGGACCGCGCAGATCGAGCCGCTGGCCGGCGATGGTCACCCCGGCGACCGCGACGGTGCGTCCGCGCAGGCGCGCTTCGCCGACCCGTATGCACTGCTGCGCGGCACCGATGGCAGTATCTATTTCACCGATGCCGGTGACAACAACCGGATCCGCCGCCGCCTGCCCGATGGCCGCGTTGAAACCGTGGCCGGGCAGGGCGAGGGCCGTGTCGATGGCCCTGCGCTGCAGGCCAGCTTCCATACGCCTTCGGGCATTGCCGGCGATGCGCAGGGCAACCTGTACGTGGCCGACACGGGCAACCATGCGATCCGCCGCATCGGCACCGATGGCCAGGTGACCACGCTGGCCGGTGGTGAACAGGGCTTCGCCGATGGCCCTGCCATGCAGGCCCGCTTCGATGCACCGATGGGCGTTGCGGTGGACGCGCAGGGCCAGGTCTACGTGGCGGACACATTCAATGACCGCATCCGGGTGATCGGTACCGATGGCAGTGTGCGCACCCTGGCCGGTGGTGATCGGCCAGGCTTTGCCGATGGCGTGGGCGCTGCTGCGCGTTTCGATACGCCGGTGGCGCTGGCCTTCGACGCGCAGGGTGCATTGCTGGTGGCCGATCTGTTCAACAACGCCGTGCGCCGGGTGGGGACCGATGGCACGGTCAGCACCGTGGTTGCCGGCGGCGGCGTGATCAATGGGCCACTGTCGCTGACCACCACCCACGATGGCGTGCTGTACGTGGGGGATATGGATGGCCGCATCGTGCAGGTGACGCCGCAGGGCCATCAGATCGCACTGGTCGGCAACGGTCGCCTGCCGCGCCTGGCCCGCCCCAGCGGATTGGCGATGGAGGCCGATGGCAGCGTGCTGGTGGCCGACGCCGCA
>NZ_JAOCGL010000106.1:0-12486 GCF_029842485.1 Stenotrophomonas sp. GD03777 | reverse complement strand
GATGCCGCTGGACAAGGTAAGTGGCATCGAGAACCGCGGTCTTTACCAGCGTGGGGCGCCCAACTATTTCGCGGCCGCCTGGCAGGCGCGCGCGCACACCGAACAGGCCCTGGGCCAGCCATTACCGCGCAACGTAGCCAGCCTGGCGCTGAATTCACCGCACGGACGGTCGCAGCACCAGTTGCATATCCATGTCGATTGCCTGCGCACGGACGTGCTGCAGGCCCTGGATGCACACGCCGGCGCCCTGGGGCCACGCTGGTCACCGTTGCCGGTGCTTCTGCGCGGGCATCAGTACCAGGCCTATCTGTTGCCCGGTGCGGAAATGACCGCCAATCCGCTCAACCTGCTGGCCTATGGCCTGAGCGGCGTAGGCGATGTGGGCCAGTGGAGCCTGGTGGTGGCCGGACGCGATGACGTGCAGGGTGGCCCCGGCTTCATCCTGCTGGCCACCCGCGTGGATGCCGCCAGCGGCAACGATGCCAGCGGCGAAGAACTGCAGGATCACGCCTGCACGGTGCTGACCGGCGCGGGTGCGGCACTGGAGCGGGTGCGCTAGCCGATCCGCTGCAGGTGGCTGTGCCACGCTGGCGCGGTAAGCGCCAGCAACTGGCGGTCATGCCATCCCTCGGCGTCCAGGTGGAAGTCGCGCAGGATGCCTTCACGCATGAAGCCCAGGGCCTGCAGTGCCTGGGCGAAAGGGGTGGTGCAACCCGGTGGCAGCAGTACGAAGATGCGATGCAGGCCGACATTGTCGAACAGGAACGGGCACAGCGCGCGCAGTGCGGCCTGTGGATGGGCGTTGCGGTGCTGCAGCGACTGCAGTTCTGCGCAGCGCGAATGCAGTGACTGCAGGCGGACATGCAGTTGATCGTGCAGGATGCCCTGCGCGTCGTCGAACACGCCCAGTACCAGTAGATCGTTGTCTTCCTGTAGGCGTGAACGATGGACGCTGGCGAGGAAGCGGGCCTCTTCATCAATGCCGTAGGAAGGCCGTTGGCCGCGCTGGCGACGGTCGTCGAAGGTGCGCCAGCGCGGCAGATCGGTGCGCTGGAAGGAACGCAGGGTGATGGGCGTTGCCTGGAGGTGCAGCAGGTGGCGGCGCAGGACGGGGCGCAGCGGGGCGAGGTGAGTGTAGGTGGCGCGGTTGGTCATCCATGCACGATGCGTATCGGAAGCGCGCCAGACCATGCAATTCATTGCAAAAGTGTGGCGGTGCCGTGGGTCCGTCTGATTCGGTTCAGGCATAAGCCCATCAGGGCTGGTCATTTCCGTTGAAACCACCCATTCAGGACACTTTCGTTACGGGATCGTTATGTGCCGCACAGGCCACGGCTCCCCCGTACCACCCGCCCACTCCCCCAGGAAGCCCATGTCCGCCTCCCACAAGGCGTTGCGCCCGCGTCCGCTGGTGCTCGCGCTGTCGTCCCTGATGCTGGTCTCGCTGCCGGCCTTCGCGCAGGAAAGCGCACCCACCACATTGCAGGAAGTGAAGGTCACCGGCTCGCGCATTCCCCGTGCCAGTGTCGAGGGGCCCTCGCCAGTGAGGGTGATCAGCCGCGAGCAGATCGATGCGCAGGGCTACCGCAATGCCTTCGACGCGCTGAGCGCGCTGACCGAGAACACCGGCAACGTGCAGGGCGAGGACTTCGGCAATACGTTCACGCCGGCCGCCAACACCATCAACCTGCGTGGACTGGGTCCGAACCGCACGCTGGTGCTGGTCAACGGCCGCCGCCAGGCCGACTACCCGCTGGCCTACGAGGGCTCGGTGAACGTGGTCAACCTCGCCAACATTCCCAGCGCCCTGATCGAGCGCATCGAGGTGCTCGCCGCGGGTGCGTCGGCGGTGTATGGCTCCGATGCCATCGCCGGCGTGGTCAACATCATCCTCAAGGACCGCTTTGAAGGCGTGGACGTGAACGTGCGCGCCGGCGGCACCCAGCAGGGCGGGGGTGACAACCAGCGCGCGCAGGTGGTCGGTGGCAGTTCCGGCGAGCGTTGGGATGCGCTGTTCGGCTTCGAGTTCGACGTGCGCAAGGCGATCCACGCGCGCCAACGCGACTTCATGGATTCACTGGACGATGATCCGGCCGGCAAGGCGCCGCAGGCGACCGCGATCGCCTATCGCCGCAATGCTGCCACCGGCCGCAACATCGATCCGGGCGTGAGCGGCTGCGACGCAGCGTCGGGCATTTATGGCGGCAGCGTGTTCCGTGCCAACAACCCGCGCCAGGGCTGGTACTGCGGCAGCAACGAGGCCGCCGCCAGCTACTGGACCGTGCAGACCCAGAAGCGCAACCTCAATGGCTATGGCCTGTTGACCTTCCACGTCAACGACACCACCGACCTGTTCGCCGATGTCGCCGTGGGCAGCGCGCGCATCTACAACAACACGCGCGCGCCGACCTGGACGTCCTCACGCAACTACTTCTACAACCAGAACAGCGGGAACCTGGAGAGCTGGTACCGCCGCTTCGCGCCGGAAGAAATCGGTGGCCTGCCGCGCAATGCCAATCGGTTCCTGGAGAACTCGTGGTCGTTCAACGTGGGCGCACGCGGCCAGATCGGCGACAGCGGCTGGGACTACGAGGCGGCCTACAGCCGGTCGCGCTACGAGAACCGAACCCGTCGCCCGGTGCTGCTGGCCGGCATCAACGAGTACCTGCTGGGCCCGAAGCTGGGCGTGCGCAATGGCGTGGAGGTCTATGCGCCGGACCCGGTGCGCCTGTTCAAGCCTTTGACTCCGAACGAGTATGCGGGCCTGTCCGACTATCAGGAAAGTCGCAACGCGGCGTGGCTGCAGACCTTCAGTGCCAGTGTCAATGGCCGCCTGTTCGCACTGCCGGGCGGCGATGCTGCGCTGGCCGCAGTGGTCGAGGCCGGCAGCCAGGGCTACCGCAACCGCCCGGACCCGCGGCTGGGCACCGGCGAGTTCTGGAACACCAGCGCCGGTATCGGTGCCGGCGGTGATCGCGATCGCTATGCGGCCGGCGTTGAACTGCAGTTGCCGTTGCTGCAATCGCTGACCACCACGCTGGCCGGCCGCTACGACCAGTACCGCGCAGGCGGCGAGCACATCGGCAAGGCGACCTGGAGCTTCGGCGTCGAGTTCCGCCCGATCGAGAGCCTGTTGATCCGCGGCTCTGCCGCGACCAGCTTCCGTGCGCCGGACATGAACTACGTGTTCGCCACCGAGACCCGCGGCTACAACCCGGGCATGACCGATTACTGGCGCTGCCGTACTGCAGGCCAGTCGTACGACAACTGCGACTACAACGGCCTGTCGATCGACTACAGCAACCGCGCCAACGCACAGTTGCAGCCGGAAACCGCAAAGTCGTACGGCTTCGGCGTGGTCTGGTCGCCGCTGTCCGGGCTGGATTTCAGCGCCGACTACTACGACATCCGCATCGACAACGAGGTGACCAGCCTCGATACCAGCCGTATCCTGCGTGACGAGGCCGATTGCCGCCTGGGCCGCACGCTGGGCGGCGAAGCGCGCGATATCGGTTCACCGCTGTGCCAGGACGCACTGTCGCGGGTGATCCGCAATCCGTCCAACGCCACGGTGCAGCCGGACCAGGTGACCCGCGTGCTGATCAATCCGATCAACGCGGCCTCCGAATCGGTGCGTGGCCTGGACCTGAAAGGCAACTGGCGTTTCGATGCCGGCCGCTATGGCCGCTTCACCACGCGCCTGGCCTACACCGTGGTGCTGGAGCACAAGTACCGGCAGTTCTCCGATGATCCGGAGCGTGACATCCGCAATTCGCTGGATGATTACCAGTGGCGCAGCAAGGCCAATGGCAGCATCACCTGGAACCAGGGTGACTGGACCACCACGCTGTACGGCAATCGTTTCGGTTCACTGCCGAAGACCGATGGCAGTGGCCGGATCGCGCCGTACATGACCTACAACGCCAGCGTGTTCCGCCAGTTCGGCGAGAACCTGTCGGTGGGCGTGATCGTCAACAACCTGCGTGACAGCCGCCCGCCGGCAGACAGGAACGGGGGCGGCTGGCCGTTCTACCCGGTCGGCAACTACGACCCGTATGGCCGCCAATACTGGCTGCAGCTGGATTACCGGTTCCGCTGACCGGGCGGGCAGACAGAAGGCCCGGCAATGCCGGGCCTTCTGCTGTCTAGACACCGCGGTGATGGCGCGCGCGGTCGCCTAGGGCAGCGCCTGTTGCAGGTACGACTCGATGACGTAGCTGAAAGGCTGCTGCTGGCGGTCGCGCAACAAGGCACGCACCTCGAGGATCACGCCGTGATCGCCTTCGCCCCGCGGCGGCCAGAACGTCTGGTCAGCCAGGGTCTGGCGCTGGAAACCGAGCGGGCCGACCACGCGACCGAACGGTTCGTCGGTGCTGTCCAGCACCTGGTTCATGGCCGGGCTGAGGTGGCCAGGCAGGTACCAGTTGTCGGCCTCGGACAGCACGCGGCTGCCGCAGACCAGCTGTACGCGGCGATAGCGCAGTTCGGTACCCGGCGTCGCGCCCAGCGCCTGCAGAACGTCGGCGGGGGCAGGCTTGTCCTGGCCGTGCACGCGCACCGCGCGCACCCGGGCTTGTTCGGCCAGCCCATGTTCGGCGCACCAGTGTTCCAGCGTGGCGGTGGCGCTCTGCCCGGACAGCACGCGCTGGTGCAGGCGCTCGACCAGTGCAGCCGGTGCGATGCGCTGCTGGCCCGGCGGCGACTGCAGCGGTGCAGCGGCCGCAGCATCAGTGGCGGACAGGCTGGCGATCGGGGCGGCGGCAAGCAGGGATGCGGCCTGCCAGCGGCGGAGACGATCGTGGCGGTCGGACGGGCCCATGCGGCATCACAACGGAAACAGGCGCCCATGTTACCTGTTCAGGGGTGTGCACGGCGTGGCTGCGACCGGTTGTCGCAGGCGCAATCATCGTCCTGGTGAATGCGTGCCATCCAGATATTTCGTTGGTCGATGGGTGCAGCGGGGCGCACGATGGCGGCAGTCTTGGCATTCCGGGAGTTCCCGATGACCCTCCAGTTCGTCCATGGCGGTGTCGACCGCAACGGTGCGCCGCTGCATTTCCATATCCGTGATGGCCGCATCAGCGGCCTCAATGGCGAGGCCTCGCCGGCCGACGGGGCGGAATGCGTCGACCTGCAGGGCTTCGCGGTCCTGCCCGGGCTGGTCGACGGCCACATCCATCTGGACAAGAGTTTTGTCGGAGACCGCTGGCACCCGCATCAGCCGGTGAACAGCCTGCGTGAGCGGCTGGCGGTGGAGAAGGCCGCGGTAGCGGGTGCCGCGCCGATGGTGGACCGTGCCGAGGCATTGATCCGCCAGTGCAGCAGCTTCGGCACGGTGGCCATGCGCTGCCACGTCGACATCGACGGCAGCACGGGCCTGCGTCATCTCGAGGCGGTACGCGAGGCCTCGCTCCGCTGTGCCGGCCTCATGCGCATCCAGCTGGTAGCGTTCCCGCAGGCCGGGGTGATGTCCTGTCCGGGTACCGCCGCCGTGCTTGAGCAGGCCCTTGCAGCGGGCGTGGAGGTGCTGGGAGGCATCGACCCGACCACGCTGGATGGCGATGCCGAAGGCCAACTGGCACTGCTGTTCGGCCTGGCCGAGCGCTATGGCGTGCGCCTGGACATCCACCTGCACGAGCCCGGCGAAACCGGACTGGCCCAGTTGCTGCGCATTGCCGCGCGGACCCGGGCCGCTGGCCTGCAGGGGCGGGTGGCGGTCAGTCATGCCTACTCGCTGGGCGAAGTGCCGCTGGCGCGCGCGGTGCAGGTGGGCGAGGCGCTGGCGACGGCGGGCGTAGCGATCATGAGCAACGCGCCGGGGGATCATCCGTTCCCGCCGCTGCGTGCGCTGCATGATGCCGGCGTGCGCGTGTTCGCTGGCAATGACAACATCCGTGACTGCTGGTGGCCGTACGGCAACGGCGATCTGCTGCAGCGGGCGATGCTGCTGGGCTACCGCTCGGGCTTCTACACCGATGCCGACCTGATGCTGGCGCTGGACATGGTCACCACCCACGCCGCGCAGGTGATCGGGCTGCCGCAGCACGGCATTGCCGAAGGCCTGCCGGCCACCTTCGTGGCGGTGCGCGCCGATCACGGTCCGGCGGCCGTGGCCGCAGTGCCGGTGGAGCGACGCGTGGTGGTGGACGGCCGCTGGCTGTAGATCCAGGCCGCGCCAACCTCTGTAGCACCGAGCCATGCCCGGCGGCTTTCAGGCGTAATCGTCGGCGCGGGTAGCGACGAATTCTTCCAGCCACGCCAGCAGATGGGCGATGTCGATGACCTCGCCCTGCTCCACGCGCTTGAGCAGCAGGGTGCTGGCGCCGATCTGCAGGCTGCTGTCGGCATAGCGCAGCACCGCATCGATGCCCCAGGCATCGGTGACCTGCATCCAGGCCAGGCCCGGCACGCGCTGGGCCAGAATGTCACCGAACGCCACGCCCAGCGCTTCCCAGCCGCCGCAGTCGTCACGATCGATCAGTTCGGCATCGACCACGCGCTGCAATGTGCTGGCGGCCAGCGGCCATTGCACCGGCAACGTCGGGAAGCTGGCGGCCACGCGTGAGGCGATCCGTGCACGCTGGTGCTGCAGGTGCGTCTGCAGGGCTGCAGGCAGGGGATCGAATCGGGTCGGGGGTTGGTCGGACATGGCGAGGCGCCGTGGAGCACGGAAGCAGGGGGCACTGTACGAGGCGATGATTCCCGCCGTGCGGCAAGATTGATCAGATATCGATGATCAATGCGCGAAAGGCATCCACGCGTGGCGTGGATCTATCGTGGTCAGTCCGGTTCGCGCTGTACCTGCCGCCACAGCTCGCTGGCCAGTGCCCGCACCGCATCATCGGCATCGGCACGATGCAGCAGACCGATTTCGTAGTTGTCGATCACCGGCAGCCCGCGCTCGCCATCGATGATGCGGTGCTCGCGCGTGACCGCGCGGCGCGGCAGCAGGCTGACGCCGATGCCATCAGCCACCGCGCCCTGGATGCCACTCAGCGACGAACTGGTGAAGGCAATGCGCCAGCGCAGGCCCAGCGCTTCCACGGCTTGGATCATCTCGTCGCGGTACAGCCCTCGCGGCGGGAAGGTGACCAGCGGCAGCGGGTTCTGCTGCAGGCAGCTGCTGCGCAGGCTGTCGATCCAGTGCATCGGCTCGTGCCGGCAATGCACCGCCTGGCGGCTGTTGCGGCGTTGCTTGACCAGCACCAGGTCCAGCTCGCCGTGGTCGAAGCCCTGGGCCAGGTCACGGCTCAGGCCGCTGCTGATCTCCAGCTTCACCTGCGGGTGGCGGCGGCTGAAGGCGGCCAGCATGCGGGTGGTCTGCGGGTTGACGAAGTCTTCGGGTACGCCGATGCGGACCGCAGTTTCCACCGTCGCGCCGGCCAGCGCCTGTGCCATTTCCTCGTTCAGGTCGAGCATGCGCCGCGCATAGCCGAGCAGGGTGTGGCCGGCGTCGGTGGGGTGTACATCGCGGTGGCCGCGCTCGAGCAGGCGATGCCCGGCCAGTTCCTCCAGCCGCCGTACCTTCTGGCTGACCGTGGACTGCGTCGAATGCAGGCGCGTGGCCGCCGTGGTGAAGCTGCCGCAGTCGGCCACCATCACCAGCGCCCGCAGCAGGTCCAGTTCGAACAGGGTTCTATTCGATTTGGCACTGTCTTGCATTTGAACATTTCACTTCTGGATACCCAGGCCGACTTCTACCATGCGGGGCAGGGGCCGGCAATGCGCGGCTCCTGCGACCATCGCCCTGCGGCGATGGAGAAAAGGAGACACCGTGATGCGCTTCCATTGCCCTGCTGGCTGGCCTGCACCGTTCACGCGCGTGCTGTTGTTGTGTCTGCTGGCCATGGTCACCCCTGCCTGCACTGCCACCTCCAGAGCCGACGCAGACGCGCGCCTGCGTGATGCCGCCAGCCGCGGCGACGCCGATGCGGTGCGACAGGCGATCGAGGATGGCGCCACGCTGGAGGCGCACGATGGCCAGGGCCGCACGGCGCTGCTGCTGGCCACGCAGGGCAACAACGTGGATGCCGCGCGCGAACTGATCGAGGCCGGGGCGGACGTCAATGCCAAGGATGCGCTGCAGGACAGTGCCTACCTGTATGCCGGCGCGCGCGGCCTGGATGAGATCCTGGCGATGACCCTGGCGCACGGCGCCGATCTGCGCAGCACCAACCGCTATGGGGGCACTGCGTTGATTCCGGCCGCCGAGCGCGGCCACGTCAGCACCGTGCGCATGCTGCTGCGTGCAGGTGTGGCGGTGGACCACGTCAACCGCCTGCACTGGACCGCGCTGCTGGAAGCGATCCTGCTTGGCGACGGTGGTGAACGCCATGTGCAGATCGTGCAGCTGCTGCTGGAGGCCGGTGCCGACCCGGAGCTGGCCGATGGCGATGGCGTAACGCCACTGGCGCACGCGCGCCAGCGTGGCTATGCCGGCATTGAAACCCTGCTGCGCCAGCACGGCGCGGCGCGCTGAACCGCTACTCCTTCCACCCGCACGCTGGCCGTGCCTACCAGGATGCTGTCCATCATGTTCCGTTCCCGCCCGTTGTCCCTTGCCATCCTTCTTGCGGTGGCGCCGCTGTCGGCATCTGCTGCCGAGCGCGCCGACCTGCTGATCCGCAATGCCATCGTGGTCGACGTCGAGCACGCCAGCACGCGGGCCGGGCAGAGCGTGGTGATCCGCGGCGAGGACATCGTCGCGGTGGGCCCGGACGCGCAGCTGCGCAGCCAGTGGAGCGCGGCCCGCCAGATCGATGCCAAGGGCAAATACCTGATCCCGGGCCTGTGGGACATGCATGTGCACTTCGGTGGTGGCCCGGCGCTGATCGAAGAGAACAAGGCACTGTTGCCGCTGTACATCGCGCACGGCATCACCACCGTGCGTGACTGCTCGGGCGACCTGCCCGAGCAGGTGCTGCAGTGGCGTGGTGAGATCGCCAGGGGCACGCTGTTCGGCCCGCGCCTGCTCAGCTCGGGCGCGAAGATCGAAGGCATCAAGCCGGTCTGGAAGGGCACGATCGAAGTGGGTAGCGAGGCCGACGTCGACAAGGCGATCACCCGACTGCAGCACGATAAGGTCGACTTCGTGAAGATCACCGACAGCACGCTGAAGCCGGATCTGTTCCTGTATTCGGCCAGCGCAGCGCGCAAGGCCGGCTTCAAGGCCTCGGGCCACATTCCGATGGCGCTGACGGTGGAGCAGGCGGTCGATGCCGGCCTGGCCTCGATCGAGCACCTGGACTACGCATTCAAGGCCGGCAGCAAGGACGAAGCGAAGATCGCCGCCGACTTCGGCGCCGGCCGCATCGACCGCGCGGAAGCCAATCGCCGCCTCGACGCCAGCTTCGACCGTGACACCGCGATGCACGCCTACCGTGATTTCGCCAAGCGCGGCGTATTCGTGACCCCGACCCTCAACGGTGGCCGTATCCTCGATTTCCTGGACCAGGATGACCACGCCAACGATCCGTACCTGGCCTACATCGGCCCGGGCCTGCGCGCGACCTACCAGTGGCGCGTGGACCGCGCCGCGAAGGCGACGCCGGCACAGATCGAGGCGCGCCACGCGCAGTACCACCAGGTGGCGGCCGTGCTGCCGTTGCTGCAGGAGGCGGGCGTGACGATCATTGCCGGCACCGATGCGGGCTTCCTCAACTCGTTCAACTTCCCGGGCATCGCCCTGCACCAGGAACTGCAGCTGTTCGTGAAGGAGGGTCTGAGCGCGCCGCAGGCGCTGTCGGCCGCAACCCGTTCCGGCCCGGCCTGGTTCGGCCAGATGGACCGTTACGGTGATGTCGCGCGGGGCAAGGCCGCCGACCTGGTGCTGCTGACCGCCAACCCACTGCAGGACATCGCCGCCACCGAGAAGATCGACAGCGTGATCCTGCGCGGCAAGGTGTATGACCGCGCCGCGCTGGACAAGATGCTGGCCGACACCAAGGCCAAGGTCGCGGCGTGGAATGCCGAGGCTGCGAAGGCGCAATGATCGACAGGGTCGGATCCCTTCTCAACGGGAAGGGCTCTGACCCTGTGGTCTTGAACGAAATCCACGCCATGCGTGGATGATGCGGCCGGTGACCTAGCGCGGTGCCGGCCGCATTCCGTGCAGCTGCGGCAACGCGGCCTTCATCGCATCGATGAAGGCGCGCAGCCGTGGCGGCTGCTGGCGCGCGGCAGGAAACACGACGTGTACCGGCAGTGCCGGTGCCTGCCAGTCCGGCAGCAGCTGCACCAGCCGCCCTTGTGCGAGGTCGTCGGCCACCAGCCAGGCCGAGACCACCGCTGCGCCCAGCCCGGCGCGCGCAGCCTGCTGTACCACGAACAGGTTATCGCTGAGCAGGCGCGGGCTGATTGACAGCGTATGCGCCCGGCCCTGCGCATCATGCAGCAGCAGGCGTTCGCGGTAGTAGGTGACCAGCGAGATCCACGGCAGTGACTGTGCCTGTTCCGGCGTACTGACCGCCGTGGCGTCCACCAGCGAGGGCGCTGCCACGACGATGCGCGGCACTTCTGCGAGCGGCAGTGCAACCATGCGCGGTTCGTCGACAGGGCCCACCCGCACCGCGCAGTCGATGCCTTCTGCGATGAAATCCGGGCGACGATCTTCAAGGATCCACTCCAGGCTCAGCTGCGGGTGCTGGGCGAGGAATGCGAGCATGGTAGGCAGCAGCTGCGCCTGGCCAAAGGCGTGCGGCACCATCACCCGCAGGCGTCCGCGCAGCGTTTCCGGTTCGCCGTTCAGCTCGGCCTGCAGCGACTCCCATTCGTCGACCACGCGCTGCGCATGACGCTGGCAGCGCAGGCCGTCCTCGGTCAGTTGCAGGCCATGGGTGGAGCGCTGCAGCAGACGCAGGCCGAGCTGCCGCTCCAGTGCCTGCAGGCGTCGGCTGACCGTCGGCTGGGTGGTGCCCAGCTGCAGGGCCGCAGCAGACAGGCTGCCGGCATCGACGATGCGCAGGAAGGTGCGCAGCAGATCCAGGCGATCAGCGCCGGTGGCGAGGTCATTCATGCGTGTGGCGTATGAAATATATGTGCCAGAGCCTACTACAGACGTTTGGCGAATACAGGCAGGATACGCTCACTTCCTCTACGGGGCTCCCCCATGTCTACCCCCTCGCTGTCTGTTGCGGCCGCACCGGCGACCGTGCCTTCCGCCCCATTGGTGCTGGCAATGGCGGCCGGTGCCGGCCTCTCGGTCGCGTCGCTGTATTACAGCCAGCCCATGCTGGGCCTGATCGCCCAGGACCTTGGCGCCGGTGAGCGCGCCGCCGGCCTGGTGCCAACCTTGACCCAGCTCGGCTACGCACTGGGCATCCTGCTGCTGGCACCGCTGGGCGATCGCTTCGACCGCCGCCATCTGATCCTGTTGAAGTCCGCGCTGCTGGCGCTGGCACTGGGCGCCGCCGCGATGGCCGGGCACCTGCCGGGCCTGCTGATGGCCAGCCTGCTGGTCGGGCTGATGGCAACGCTGGCGCAGGACATCGTTCCCGCCGCTGCGGTGCTGGCACCGGATGCGCAGCGCGGCCAGATCGTCGGCCGGGTGATGACCGGCCTGCTGCTCGGCATCCTGTTGTCGCGGGTGGTCAGTGGCGTGGTGGCTGAAGCGTGGGGCTGGCGCACGCAGTTCGTGCTGGCGGCGGTATCCGTGGCGGCGATGGGCGCGGTGATGGCGCGTGCACTGCCGCGTTTCGCGCCGACCAGCACGCTGCGCTATCCGGCGTTGCTGGGTTCGTTGCTGGCGTTGTGGCGCGAGCAGCCGCAGCTGCGCCGTGCGGTGGCCAGCCAGTCGCTGCTGGCCGTGGGATTCAGCGCGTTCTGGTCGACCCTGGCGCTGATGCTGCATGCACGTCTGGGCCTCGGCAGTGCGGCGGCGGGTGCGTTCGGTATCGCCGGTGCGGCCGGTGCATTGGCCGCGCCGTTTGCCGGCCGTTTCGCTGATCGACTGGGGTGCCATGCGGTGGCACGGCTGGCGATTGCGGTGGCGCTGCTGGGCTTCGGCCTGCTGCTGGCCGAAGCCTGGTTGCCGGCCGCCGCGCTGTTGCCGTTGCTGGTGGTGAGTGCGCTGCTGTTCGACTTCGGCTTCCAGTCGGCGCTGGTGGCGCACCAGACCCTGGTCTACGGGCTGGTGCCGCCGGCACGCAGCCGGCTCAATGCGCTGTTGTTCACCGGCATGTTCATCGGCATGGCCGCCGGTGGTGCGCTGGGGAGCCTGGCGCTGGCGCAGTGGGGGTGGCACGGCGTGGCCTGGCTGGCGGTGGTGTGTGCGGGGGGCAGCCTGGCACTGCGTTTGAAGTAGGGGGTTGTTCGGCAGGGCTTGCAGCCCTGCACCTGCTGGAGGCAACAGCAACAGCAACAGCAACAGCAACAGCAACAGCGGGGTTCCTGTAGGGAGGCGGGGTGGGTCCGGTTGCGGGGGACGCCGTGAATCCCCAGTCCGGCCCAGCCGCTGGCGGCTGGGCGTTCGGGCGCTTGCGAAGCAAT
>NZ_JAOCGL010000105.1:0-12562 GCF_029842485.1 Stenotrophomonas sp. GD03777 | reverse complement strand
GCCGCCTTCGCCACCGCCGTGGTGTCGATGGTGCTGGTGGCCGCACCCGGCACCGCCAGTGCCGCGATCCTGCTGAGCGCCGGCGTCGGCGTGGGCAGCAGCAAGCTGGGCCTGGGCGGGGCCAGCGTGGCCGGGGGTACAGCCATGGGCTCGGTCACCGCCACCCTGGGCTACCTGCACATGATTCCGGCAAGCACTTGGGGCGCGTTCGCTGGTGGCGTTGCCGGCGGCGTGATCGGCAGCTACCTGGGCGGTCGATTCCTGCTGTCCTATGCCAAGACCGATGCCGAACGCGCGCGGGTCTGGCGCTTTGTGCGCATGAACACCTGGACAGCCATGGCCTGCTGCCTGGCAGTGCTGGCGGTGGTACTGCTGCAGACCCCGACGTGGGTGCATCTGCTGGTGCTGGTGCTCGGCATGGGTCTGGTGAACTACCAGTGCCTGGGACCGCTGCAGCAGATCATGGCGCCGCTGATCGCGCGCGATTCGTCGCGGCGTGGGCGCACCGGCACCAACTGGGTGTATGAATCGCTGTATGGGCGTACCGGGATCATCGCCATGAACATCGTGGTGCTGGGCGTCGTGCTGTATGCCGTGGCCCATTCCAGCGGCCGCTAGGGCCTCAACGCACGACGCCGGCAGTACGCCGGCGTCGTGGTCGGTCAGCGCGCGATGAATCAGCGCTGCGACTTCGGTGCACCGCCGTCGCGCGGACCGCCTTGGCGCGGGCCACCGTGCATCGGGCCCTTGGCCGCGTCGAACTCGGCCTTGCTCAGCTGGCCATCCTTGTTGGTGTCGGCGGCAGCAAACCAGGCATCACGATGCTGCTTCATGCGCAGCTCGCGGTCAGCCTTGTCCAGGTAACCGTCCTTGTTGAGGTCGAGCTGGTCGAAGCGCGCGGCCAGGCGCGGGTCGGCCTTGGCCTCGTCGCGGCTGATGCGGCCGTCCTTGTTGACGTCCAGCCTGGCCCAGCGCTCACCGCCGTGGCCACGGCGGCCATGCTGCCAGCGCGGCATCTCATCGCGCGAGAGCTTGCCGTCCTTGTTCCTGTCCAGCTCGTCGAACTTCGCGGCCAGGCGCGGGTTGGCAGCCGCCTCGCTGCGGTCGATCACGCCGTCGCCATTGGTGTCCAGCTTGGCCGGGCGCTGCGCCGACGTGGCCGGGGTGTCAGCCGCCAGCGCGATGCCGGAGGCGGAAGTGCCGAGCAGCAGGGCCAGCAGCAGGGGGGTACGGATCATGGGGTCACTCCTGGGAATGGGAATTGCGTCGGGGTGATCACTTCACCCTCGAGTGACAACAACGCCCGGGCGCGACATCGGTTGACGCTGCTGCCAGATCCATTCATCCGGCGGACAGTCGCCGCCACTGCGACGGGCTGGGGCTATGCTGTGCCCATGGCACTACACGGCGATAGAGACGACGAACTGCGGCTTTTCCAGACCGGCGAGCACCCCTGCGGGTACTGGTCCGACCGGGTGGCGCGCGACCTGGTGCTGGATCCGCACGATCGCCGGCTGGGTGGCCTGTACCCGCTGGCACTGAGCTGGGGCTTCCGCCGCAGCGGTGATCTGGTCTACCGGCCGCACTGCGCGCACTGCCAGGCCTGCGTGGCGGTGCGCATCCCGGTGGCCCGCTTCGCCCCGGACCGCAGCCAGCGCCGCTGTGCCGCCCGCAATGACGACCTGGAGGTGCGGATCACCGCCGCCACCGCCCGTGACGACCTGTTCGCGCTGTATCACCGCTACCTCACCCACCGCCACGCCAATGGCGGCATGGACGACCATGGCCCGCACGAGTTCGAGCAGTTCCTGATCGGCAGCTGGTCGCACACCCGCTTCATGGAGATGCGCCTGCCCGGCCACGACGGCCAGCCCAGCCAGTTGCTGGGGGTGGCGGTGACCGACGTCACCGAGCATGGCCTGTCGGCGGTCTACACGTTCTTCGACCCGGACCACGCCGTGCGCGGGCTGGGTACCTTCGCGATCCTCCAACAGATCGAGTGGGCGCGCCGCGAGGGGCTGCCGCACGTGTACCTGGGCTACTGGATCCGCGGGCACCAGAAGATGGACTACAAGCGCCGCTTCCATCCCCTTGAGGCCTACGACGGCCGCCGCTGGCACGATTTCGACAACGAACTGGACGGGCGCTGACAAACCGCTGACACCGGGCCGGGTGCAGAATAGGGGGATGAACGCCAAACCCCTGATCCTCGCCCTGGCCCTGCTCTGCGGCGCCACCGCCACCGCCTTTGCCACGTCCCCCGCGATGACTGAGAAGCCGTCCACTGCGCTGCGCCTGGCCACCTACAACACTTCGCTGTACTCCGATGATGCCGGTGGCCTGATCAAGGAACTGGAGGGCGACAGCGAGCACGCACGCAAGATCGCCGCCGTGCTGCAGCAGGTGCGCCCGGACCTGGTACTGCTGAATGAATTCGATTTCGACGATGCCCATCGCGCCGCCGACCTGTTCCAGAAGCGCTACCTGGAAGTCGCCCAGCCCGGCGGCGGCAAGCCGCTGCACTTTGCCTACCGCTACCTGGCGCCGGTCAACACCGGTGTGCCCAGCGGCCTGGATCTGGACAACAACGGCGTGGTCGGCGGCGAAGGCCGCAGCCGCGGCAACGATGCCTGGGGCTACGGCCTGCACCCGGGCCAGTACGGCATGCTGGTGCTGTCGCGCTACCCGATCGACGAAGCCAAGGTGCGCAGCTTCCAGCTGCTGAAGTGGAGCGCGATGCCCGGCGCGATCCGCCCGGTCGACCCACGTACCGGCCAGAGCTTCTACAACGACCATGTGTGGTCGCAGCTGCGCCTGTCGTCGAAGTCGCATTGGGACGTGCCGGTGAAGACCCCGGCCGGCGTGGTGCACGCGCTGGTCTCGCATCCGACGCCGCCGGTGTTCGACGGCCCGGAAAAGCGCAACGCGGCACGCAACCACGACGAACTGCGCCTGTGGCAGGAATACCTGTCCAAGGGTGAGAAGCCCTGGCTGTGCGACGACAAGGGCCAGTGCGGCGGCTTGGCGGAGGACGCGCGCTTCGTGATCCTCGGCGATCTGAACAACGACCCGGTCGATGGCGATGGCCGCCACGAGGCGATCGTCGAGCTGATCGAGAACGCGCGCGTGCTGCGCTACCCCACCCCGCGCAGCGTCGGCGGCGAGCAGACCAGCCTGGCCTATGCGGCCAAGGGCATCGAACGCAAGGGCGCACCGTTCCACGCCACCGGCGATTTCGGCCCGAAGTCCGGCACCATGCGCCTGGACTACGTGCTTCCCTCGACCGGTTTCGAGTACGTGGGCAGCGGCATCTTCTGGCCGGCCAATGAAAGCCCGGAAGCGAAGATCGCCGACGGCAGCGACCACCACCTGGTGTGGGTGGACGTGCGGTAGAGTCGACTGCACGTTGAGCGTACCGACCAACGGTCGGTACCCACCGGGTTTCGGTAGGCGACGACCGTTGGTCGTCGCTCCTTTTTCAGGGGCGCAGCTCGACGCCGATGGCGTCGGCGGCATCACGCGCGATGGCGCGTGCTTCGTCGATGGTTTCCGCGCGCGCCAGGGTCACACCGACGCGGCGGTGGCCATGCACGCTCGGCTTGCCGAACAGGCGCACGGCGGTATCCGGTACCTGCAGCGCGGCGGCGACATTGTTGAAGTACGGCACACCCTCGCCGTGTGCCAACAGCGCGCACGACGCCGACGGGCCACTCTGGCGGATCACCGGAACCGGCAGGCCGAGGATCGCGCGCGCGTGCAGCGCGAACTCGCTCAGTTCCTGCGAAACCAGGGTCACCAGGCCGGTATCGTGCGGGCGCGGCGACACTTCGCTGAACCACACTTCGTCGCCCTTCACGAACAGCTCGACGCCGAACAGGCCCCAACCGCCAAGGTCGTCGGTGATCGCACGTGAGATCTCCTCGGCACGTGCCAGTGCCGCGCTCGACATCGGCTGCGGCTGCCAGCTTTCGCGGTAATCGCCATCCTTCTGCAGGTGGCCGATCGGCGCACAGAATGAGGTGCCGCCGGCGTGGCGCACGGTCAGCAGGGTGATCTCGTAATCAAAATCGATGAAACCTTCGACGATGCAGCGGCCCGCACCGGCACGGCCACCGGTCTGTGCGTACTCCCAGGCCGGAGCGATGTCCGCTTCGCTGCGCAGGGTGCTCTGGCCCTTGCCCGAGGACGACATCACCGGCTTGACCACGCACGGCAGGCCGATGGCAGCCACGGCAGCGCGGTATTCGGCCTCGGTATCGACGAAGCGGTAGGGCGAGGTCGGCAGGCCCAGGGTTTCGGCGGCGAGGCGGCGGATGCCTTCGCGATCCATGGTCAGGCGTGCGGCGCGCGCAGTCGGGATCACCCGCAGGCCCTGCTCCTGCTCCAGCTGGACCAGGGTCTCGGTATGGATGGCCTCGATCTCCGGCACCACCAGATGTGGCTGCTCCTGGGCGATCAGGGCGCGCAGCGCCATCGCATCGAGCATGTCGATCACGTGCGAGCGGTGGGCGACCTGCATGGCCGGGGCATCGGCGTAGCGGTCAGCGGCGATCACTTCCACGCCCAGCCGCTGCAGCTCGATGGCCACCTCCTTGCCGAGTTCGCCCGAGCCCAGCAGCAGCACGCGGGTGGCGGAGGGAGACAACGGAGTTCCAAGCTTGGCCATGGCGGTTCCAGCAGCGACGTGAAGGCGGGTGGGCATTCTAGCTGGCCGCGCACCCTGGTCATGGCATCCGACGAACGGTAGTCGAAAAATGATATCACTTTGATATCTTCAATTCGAACCCTCAAGGACGTACCGCCATGAAAGAGAAGTCGCTTGCCTCCCTCAACGGCCTGGGCACCCTGGCCGGATCCCTGCTGGTCGCGCTGGCGGGTACCGCACTGTTCGTACTCGGGGCGACGACCAGGACCGGTTCCGGCTCACCGAACCTGCTGCTGATGCTGGCCGGCATGCTGGTGATCTTCGCTGCGGTCTTCATCCTGGCCGGCCTGTACACCATCCAGCCCAACCAGGCGGCGGTGCTGAGCCTGTTCGGCAAGTACGTCGGCACCGTCAAGGACAACGGCCTGCGCTGGAACAACCCCTTCTATGCCAAGCGCCGGGTCAGCCAGCGCGTGCGCAACTTCGAGAGCGGCAAGCTGAAGGTCAACGAGCTGGACGGCAGCCCGATCGAGATTGCTGCGGTCATCGTCTGGCAGGTGGTCGATGCCTCCGAGGCCGTCTACAACGTGGACGACTACGAGAGCTTCGTGCACATCCAGTCCGAATCGGCGTTGCGCGCGATGGCCACCAGCTATCCCTACGACCAGCACGAGGAGGGACAGCTGGCGCTGCGCAGCCATGCCAGCGAGATCTCCCAGCACCTGAAGAACGAGCTGGCCGAACGCCTGGCCGACGCTGGCGTGCAGGTGATCGACGCACGCATCAGCCACCTCGCCTACGCCGCCGAAATCGCCCAGGCGATGCTGCAGCGGCAGCAGGCCAACGCAGTGATCGCTGCACGCACGCGCATCGTGGCCGGTGCGGTCGGCATGGTTGAAATGGCCCTGGCCGAACTGCAGAAGAACGGCGTGGTGCAGCTGGATGAGGAACGCAAGGCGCACATGGTCAGCAACCTGCTGACCGTGCTGTGCTCGGACCGCGGCACCCAGCCGATCGTCAACGCCGGTTCGCTGTACTGAACCACCCTCGCAACGGGGCGCCCCACCGCCCCGCCAGGAGCTTGCATGAGTGAGAAGAAAGCCTATCCGCTGCGCATCAACGCCGAGGTCCTGGCCGCGGCGCAACGCTGGGCTGACGACGAGCTGCGCAGCCTCAACGCACAGATCGAATACGTGCTGCGCGACGCCCTGCGCAAGGCAGGACGCCTGCCGAAACCCACGCCATCTTCGGAGGACAAGGAATGAGCAAGCGTTGGAGCTACCAGACGATCGAGGTCAAGACGTCCATGATGGGCCTGCTCAAGGCCGAGGACATCCAGAGCGAGCTGAGCCGCCAGGGCCAACTGGGCTGGGAACTGGTCAACATCATCATCCCCGCACCGATGCGCCCGGCGATGCTGGTGTTCAAGAAGGAGGCCTGAGCCATGGGCGCCAGCGATCCGAAACAGTACGAGGTGGCCGAGAGCTCGCCGTTGCGCGTGCTGTGGATCGTGCTGCCCCTGCTCGCCGCCTTCGTGGCCTGCCTGTATGCGCAGTTGTACAAGGCGCCGGCGACGGCGCCCTGGATCGAAGTAACGCTGTCGCCACCCTGGTTCCGGATGGGCGGCAGCGCCGCCTGGAGCCTGCTGGTCATTGCAGCGCTAGGCATCGGGCTGGGCGCAGCATTCTTCCGCCGCCGGGTGGAACTGGCCGATGGCATGCTGGACGTGCGTTCGACGATGTACCGCCGCCGCGTTCCGGTGGCGCAGTTGCGGCTGGACCAGGCCGAGGTGGTCGACCTGCAGCGTGACCCCCGCTATGGCATCCGCTTCAAGACCAACGGCTACGCGATGCCGGGCTTCTATTCCGGTCACTTTCGCCTGCAGGGCGGTGGCAAGGGTTTCGCGCTGGTCACCAACCGCGCGAGCGTCCTCGCCCTGCCGGTCCGCGATGGCAGCACCCTGCTGCTCAGTCTCGATCGGCCACAGGCGCTGCTGGAAGCACTGCGCAAGGTGGCCGTGCCGGGCCCGCGGCAGTAAGCTGCGGCGATGCAACGACGCCTGCCCCTGCTGATCAATACCGAAGCCATCGAGTTGTGGCCGACCGGCCTGCTGCGTGCGCGCAGCAATCTCGACGCGCGCCTGCTGTCACGAGCGAACTGGGTGCTGCGGCGCAAGTGCGATGGCCGTTACCTGGCGGCGGTGGTGGAACACGGCGTGCACGCCATGGTGCCGCGCCTGGCGCGCGAGCCCGGGGCCGAGGAAGCACTGGCCTTGCTGGATGCAGCTGCGGCCCGGCCGTTCGGTGCAAATCTGGAAGCGCAGTGGCTGCCCCTCGCCGGGCTGCAGCAGCGCCTGCAGCAGCTCGGCCTGGATGCCCAGCGCTATGCCGACGACAGTGGCCTGCCGCTGGAACCCGAACCGTGCCTGCTGCACTTCGCTGGCCGCGACCGCTTCGGCCGCCCGTTGTGGCTGCGCCGTGGCGCCGCGCAGGGCTGGCGACGGATGCGCCTGCACGCCGCGCAGGATGGCATCGCACTGGATGCAATCTCCGGCTTCCGCAGCCATGCCTACCAGTTGGGCATCTTCGAACGGAAGCTGGCACGCGGGCTGAGCGTGACGGAGATCCTGAAGGTGAATGCCGCGCCGGGGTTCAGTGAACACCACAGCGGCCACGCGCTGGACATCGGTACGCCGGGCGATGCCCCGGCCGAGGAATCATTTGAAGCCACCGACGCGTTCGCCTGGCTGCAGGCCCATGCCGCTGGGCACGGCTTCCGGTTGAGCTACCCGCGCGACAACCCGCACGGCATCGTCTACGAACCCTGGCACTGGTGCTGGAGACCGGCCAACGGCTGAGCCCCTCGTGACGGCCGCAGGGCGAAATTCATGGAGCTGTCCGGGCGGATTCCGCGCGCGCCCACCACGAGATGGAACAAGAAGGCAAAGACAGAAGCCGGTCGCTTCGCTCGAAGTCTCTATAAGGGATCAGCGCGCGGCTGTTGGGTCCGCCTTCAAGCGAGCCGAGCACCGCAGGTCCGGCGAGGGCGAAGAGGTGCTTGCGATTCTGTAGAGCCGAGCCATGCTCGGCTGCTCTCCGCACCGCCCCTCGACGGGCCGAGGAGCACAGGGGACCGGTGCACAGCACCGGCTCGCGGCCGGCGGCGCGTTTCTTTTGGTTACTTTTCTTTTCGCGCGAAAAGAAAAGTAACGCCCATGAACCATCACGATCGCATCGGCATGGATCGGAGCGACAGCCCTGCGACCCTCACCGCCTCAACGCATTGATCGCCAGCAATACCCACCCGGCCATCATGCTGGTGCCACCGATCGGCGCCATCCGTGTCGGCCACTGCCACAACGCCCCACCCACCAGGCTGCCGGAAAACAGCAGGACCCCCAGCAGCAGCACGTACAGCGCCAGGTGTGCGATCACCCCCTGCGCGCGCGGCCCAAGCGCGACCAGCACCGCGCCATGCGCGAACGCATACAGCGCCGCCATGTTCAGATGCTGCTGCGCCAACGGGTCGGCCACGCCATGCGATGCATAGGCAGACAGGCCGATCGAGACGGCAGCCAACAGCGCCCCGAGGCAGGCCAGCAGGGAAGGCTTACGTGCGCGACGTTCCAGATTGAACATGAGGGCTCCTTGCGCAGCGCCCCTTGCCGGGCGCCGGATGAAAAAAAAACGCGCCGCAATGAGCGGCGCGTTTTCGTGTCCAACACTACATGGCTCAGCCGGGGATTACTTGACGGCCCAGTAGATGTCGTAGGTACCTTCCGGGGTGAACGACTTGTCGATGCCGTCCTTCCAGGTTTCGTACGGACGGTCGATGACTTCGTTGCCCGAGGTCACGGCCCAGGCACGCAGGCCGTTGCGCGCCACGTCCAGACCCGCCATGTGGCCGGTGTAGGCCGCATGCGCCGAACGGTGCGGAGCAACGTGCACGTACTTGACCGGAGCGCCGCCGTCGATCTTGACGGTCAGCTCGTCGGCAGCAGCACCTTCGGCACCCTTCTTCTTCACCGGCTGGGCAATGTCGAAGGCGTACTTCTCCTGGCCGAAGTCGGTGGTGATGATGCGGAACGGACCGGCAGCTTCAAGGCCATTGGCCTCCATCACGCGCTTGATCCACTCCTGGTTGTCCTTGATGGACTTGGTGATGGTGTCCTGACCGCGGTCCACGTTGCCGGCGTTGACCACCAGCAGGTTCTCGGCCGGCACTTCAACGATGGCCAGGTCGGTCAGCGGGGCTTCCGGCGTGCGGTAGTCCACGTTCGGCACGGTTGCGAGCATGTTGGCCATGCGCGACAGACCCATCTTGATGTCGTCGCCGATCTGGCGGCTGACATACAGGCCGGCGTAACGGCCGAACAGGTCGAAGCCGTACTTCACCGAGTAGTCCTGGGTGATCTTGACGTTGCGACCGCCCTTGCCGGTCGGCTCCAGGTTGAAGGTGGTGACCTTGTCGTGACCCTTGGTGGCGTCCTCGATGGCGATCACAACACGCTTGTTCTCTTCGGCTTCGGTGATCTTCCAGGAACCGGTACCCAGGTCCTTGGAGGTGAAGTCGAGGGTGGCACCGACACCCGAGGCCGGGCCGGACAGCTTCAGGTCAACGGCGGGATCGCGCAGTACCAGCGGGTTCCAGTCCTTGAAGCGGCGCAGGCTGCTGACCGTGTCGTACACGATCGTCATCTTGCGGTTGGTCTCGATGCTTTCGGTGATGTGACGCTCGCCCGGCAGACATACGCCAATGATGACGAACAGGCCAGCCACGATCCCCAAGGCGATCAGGAACTCGATAATACGGGTCATTCAGAGAGTCTCCGGGGCCGATCCCACGGCCGGGTTGATTGAAGCGAAGCGCCAATCCTAGCAGGCTTCGCGGGCATTGTTTATCGGGATTGGCGCACCGGTTTCCCTGCCGGCTGCGTATTTGTATGGACAAAGGATTCGAAGGGTAACGCATACCGCTACCCGGCAAGTAGGGGTCAACCCTGGCGGAAACCCCCGGCCACGACCCAAGTCTTTGTACTTGAAAGATTTTTCTTATACCAGCTGGAGTTCGAAGGCCTTCAATACGGCACGCGTACGGTCGCGCACACCCAGCTTGGAAAGGATGTTGGACACGTGGTTCTTGATGGTGCCCTCGGCGACGCCCAGCGAATTGGCGATCTCCTTGTTGGAGAAGCCACTGGCCATCAGCCGCAGGATCTCGGTCTCGCGGTCGGTCAGCGGGTCCGGGCGGTCCAGGCTGACGAATTCATTGCGCATGTGCTCCAGGCCGGACAGCAGGCGCTGGGTTACCGCCGGCTGCACCAGCGATCCCCCGTCGGCCACGGTGCGGATGGCACCGACCAGCTGTGCCAGGGTGACGTCCTTGAGCAGGTAGCCCTTGGCACCGGCCTTGAGCCCGGCCAGCACCAGCTGATCGTCGTCGAAGGTAGTGAGGATGATGGTCGGCGGCAGCTGTTCCTGCCGCGACAGCACCTGCAGGGCCTCCAGCCCCGACATCACCGGCATGCGCATGTCCATCAGCACCACGTCGGGGCGTACCTGGGGGATCAGCTCGACCGCCTGCCGGCCGTCGCCGGCCTCGGCCACCACCTCGATGCCGTCGTCGAGCGCCAGCAGGGAGCGGATTCCCTGCCGCACCAGGGTTTGGTCGTCGACCAGGCAGACGCGAATCATCAACGCACTCCTTCAGGAACCTTGGTAAGGGCCGCCACCAGCACCGTTGCCGGCACCGTCGCCCGCAGCCGGAAACCCTCACCGGGGCGGGTTTCGATCTGCAGCTGGCCACCACATTGTTGCAGGCGCTCGCGCATGCCGCGCAAGCCATTGCCCACATTGACCATATCCGCGCCGACACCGTCGTCGCGGGCCTCGACCACCACCCGATCGGGGGCTTCACGGTACACCTTGATCCACAGGTGGCGGGCACTGGCATGGCGCACCGCGTTGGTGATGATCTCCTGGGTGCAGCGCAGCAGTACGTGGGCCCGCTGCGGGTCCTCCACGTTCAGCGGATCCTCGATCTCCAGCTGGATGTCCAGCGAGGGCACGTTCTCGGTCAGCGGGCGCAGGGCCGCGGCCAGATCGATCGCGCCGGTCTCGCGCAGCTGGCTCACGACCTCGCGCACGTTGCCCAGCAACAGCTTGGCCAGCGCGTGCGAGCGCTTCACGTGGTCGAGGGCCTGGCCCTCGGCCAGGTGCCCGGCGACCTCCAGGTTCAGGGTCAGCGCGGTCAGCTGGTGGCCCAGCAGGTCATGCAGTTCGCGCGAAATGCGGGTGCGCTCGTTGACCCGCGCGCTCTCGGCCAGCAGGGCGCGGGTGGCGCGCAGCTCTGAATTGAGCCGGCGCTGCTCGTCGCGGGCCTCGGTCTGCTGACGCGCAACCAGGCTGGTCACGAAGATGAACATGGAGAAGCCGCCGTACAGCAGCGACTGCATCACCGCTTCGAACAGCGGGAAGCGCAGCAGCATGTAGTAGACCGGAGCCACGGCCAGCTGGCTGACCAGCAGCCACAGCACCCCCAGCCGTACCGACAGCATCCACGGAATGACCCCGGCGGCGACCATCATCAGGATGCTGCCCAGGCCCGACCCGCTGAGGAAGCTGACCCCCAGCGCCGAGACCGTCAGCAACAGCAGCAGGCTGCGGTCCAGCCAGCTGGTGTGGCTGTCGCTGCGCAGGATGCGGGTCAGCCAGTAGTAGGCCGTGCCGAAGGACAGGTAGGCAACGAACAGCAGGATCGCCCAGCCGCCCATGTCAGCGCGGCTGTGCAGGTTCTCGAACTGCGAGTATGCCAGCGGCAGGCCGACCATGACCCAGGTGAACAGGCCGGCCAGGCGGAGGACGCGGGTATGGCTGAGGACTCCCAACATGCCAGCACTCTACGGGCCCGGCCTGCGTCGCGCACTCCCACGGAAGTCATGCCCCTGCAGTCGCCTGTTCATGCCGCAGCCCACCCCGGGCATGCAATAATCGTGCGCAGGGTCCCTTGATGGACCAACCGCGTTACCCCACGGAGTCACAATGTCGATTGTCATCCGCGACGTGCGCGAGCACGAGCTCGATTCCGTCCTGGCTTTGAACAACAATGCTGGCCTGGCCATCCTTCCCCTGGATGCGGCTCGCCTGCGCCTGTTCTATGAAACCGCTGAATACTTCCGCGTCGCCGAGCGCGACGGCAACCTGGCCGGCTTCCTGATCGGCTTTGGCAGCGACAGCCAGCACGACAGCAGCAATTTCGCCTGGTTCAAGCAGCAGCTGGACACCCCGTTCTTCTATATCGACCGCATCGTGGTCGCCAGCCGCCGTCGTGGCGGCGGCGTCGGCCGTGCGTTCTATGCCGACGCGCAGAGCTTCGCCGAACTGCGCTACCCGCAGATGACCTGCGAAGTCTTCCTCGACCATGGCGCCGATGCCGCCCTGCTCTTCCACGGCAGCTTCGGCTTCCGCGAGCTGGGCCAGAACACGATGCCGCAGGTCGATGTGCGCGCCAGCATGCTGGCCAAGGAACTGTGCAGCTACCCCTGGGTCAAGGAGACCTACGGCGGCAAGCTGCCGGATGTGGCATGGACACGCGCACGGCAGCTGCCGGCGCAGGCACAGCGGCCGACGGGGACCTGAGCGTGGCGGTGAATTTCGATTACGAACAGGCCGGTGAACTGAAGATCGGCCAGGTGGGCATCGCCAACCTGCGCATCCGTACCCTTGATGTCGAACGCCTCGTGCAGGAAATGCGCGAGCGCGTGACCCGCGCCCCGAAGCTGTTCGGCCGCGCCGCGGTGATCCTCGACTTCGGCGGCCTGAGCCAGGTGCCGGATGTGGCCACCGCGCAGGCGCTGGTCGATGGCCTGCGCAGCGCCGGCGTGCTGCCGGTGGCGCTTGCCTATGGCACCAGCGCGAT
>NZ_JAOCGL010000104.1:0-12713 GCF_029842485.1 Stenotrophomonas sp. GD03777 | reverse complement strand
CCTTGGGTTTGACCAGCCAGAACTTGCCGATGTAGTCGCGGAACTCGTCCAGGATCTGCTGTGCCCAGATGCTGCCGGTCAGCTCGCGGTGGCGGCCGATCAGGCGGTGCAGGTGCTGGCGGTAGTTCTCGAAGCCTTCGGCGGAGACGCGATGGATGTCGATCAGCTCGTGGTTGTAGCGGTCGACGAAATCGCGGTCCACGTCCAGCACGTAAGCCAGGCCACCGGTGAAGCCGGCGCCGAAGTTCAGCCCGACCTTGCCCAGCACCAGCACCACGCCATCGGTCATGTACTCGCAGCAGTGGTCACCGGCACCTTCCACCACTGCCAGCGCGCCCGAATTGCGCACCGCGAAACGCTCGCCGGCGCGGCCCGCGGCGAACAGCTCGCCACCGGTAGCGCCATACAGGCAGGTATTGCCGATGATGGCGGTGCTGCGTGCCTCGAAGCGGGCGCCACGCGGCGGACGCACCACCAGCCGGCCGCCGGCCATGCCCTTGCCGACGTAGTCGTTGGCCTCGCCTTCCACTTCCAGGTGCAGGCCGCCGACGTTGAAGGCGCCGAAGCTCTGCCCGGCACTGCCGCGGAAGCGCAGTTCCAGCGGTGCTTCGGCCATGCCCTGGTTGCCGTGCGCGCGCGCCACCGCGCCGGCCAGGCGGGTGCCGATGCTGCGGTCCGTGTTGTGGATCAGGAAGCGATGCTCGCCACCGCGCTTGTGCTCGATGGCCGGGGCCAGCAGGCCATCCATCTGCGTGGCCAGGCTGTCCGGCGATTCGTACAGGCGCTGCGCGGCGCAGTGGCTGCCTTCGTAGCGGCTGTCGGCCAGCAGCCGCGACAGGTCCACGCGCACGCCGTCGCGCGGCGCGGCGTCGATCTGGCGCAGCAGGTCGGTACGGCCCACGATTTCTTCCAGCGAACGCGCGCCCAGGTACGACAGCCAGCCACGCACTTCCTCGGCCAGCAGGCGGAAGAAGTTCTCCACGCGCTCGGGCTGGCCGGTGAAGTGGTTCTCGCGCAGGCGCTCGTCCTGGGTGGCCACGCCGGTGGCGCAGTTGTTGAGGTGGCAGATGCGCAGGTATTTGCAGCCCAGCACGATCATCGGCGCGGTGCCGAAACCGAAGCTGTCCGCACCCAGCAATGCGGCCTTGACCACGTCCAAGCCGGTCTTCAGGCCGCCATCGGTCTGCAGCAGGGTGCGCCCGCGCAGGTCGTTGGCCAGCAGCGCCTGGTGCGCTTCGGCCACGCCCAGTTCCCACGGCACACCTGCGTAGCGGATCGAGCTGACCGGCGAGGCACCGGTGCCGCCGTCATGGCCGGAGATGGTGATCAGGTCCGCACCGGCCTTGACCACGCCTGCGGCAATCGTGCCGACGCCGGCATGGCTGACCAGCTTCACCGACACCAGCGCGGTCGGGTTGACCTGCTTGAGGTCGTAGATCAGCTGCGCGAGGTCCTCGATCGAATAGATGTCGTGGTGCGGCGGCGGCGAAATCAGGCCGATGCCCGGGCGCGCATAGCGCAGGCGTGCGATCAGCTCGTTGACCTTGTGCCCCGGCAGCTGGCCGCCCTCGCCGGGCTTGGCGCCCTGCGCGACCTTGATCTGCAGCACTTCGGCATTGACCAGGTATTCGGCGGTGACGCCGAAGCGGCCCGAGGCCACCTGCTTGATCTTGCTGCGCTTGGCGGTGCCATAGCGTGCGGGATCTTCTCCGCCTTCGCCGGAATTGCTGCGGCCACCCAGGCGGTTCATCGCAATCGCCAGCGCCTCGTGCGCTTCCGGCGACAGCGCACCCAGGCTGATCGCTGCGGTATCGAAGCGCGGGAACAGTTCGCTGGCCGGAGCCACTTCATCGAGCGGCGCGGGCGTGGCGGCCGGCACCAGATCCAGCAGGTCGCGCAGCGCCGACGGCGGACGCGCATGCACCGCATCGCAGTACTGCTGCCAGGCACGCGGATCGCCGCTGCGCGCCGCGCGCTGCAGGGTGGTGACCACGTCCGGGTTGTACATGTGGTACTCGCCGCCGTGCACGTACTTCAGCAGGCCGCCGACATCCACGTCCTGCTGCGCGTCCCACGCCTGCGAGCACAGCTCGCGCGCGTCGGCATCCAGGCGCGCGAAACCGGCGCCGCCGATGCGCGAGGCGGTGTCCGGGAAGCACATGTCCACAACCTCGCGTTCCAGGCCGATGATCTCGAACAGCTGCGCGCCGCGATAGCTGGCCACCGTACAGATGCCCATCTTCGAGATGATCTTCGACAGGCCCTTGTAGATGCCCTTGCGGTAGCGGCGGCCGATCTGCGACTGCTCGCCGCCCTTGCTGAGCTTGAGGATGCCGCGTCGGCCCAGGTCGAACAGGGTCTGGTAGGCCAGGTACGGATATACCGCGGTGGCACCGAAGCCGAGCAGGCAGGCCATGTGGTGCGGGTCGCGCGCGGTGCCGGTTTCGACGATCAGATTGACGTCGCAGCGCAGCCCCAGCCGCGAGAGGTGGTGGTGGATGGCGCTGGTGGCGAGCAGGGCATGCACCATCGGCCGACCGGCCACCGGGTAGCGGTCGGACAGCAGCAGCATCACCATGCCCTCGCGCGCGGCCTGCTCGGCCTCGGCACAGATGCGCTCGATGCCGGCACGCAGGCCCTCGTCTTCGCTGTAGGACAGATCAAGCAGGCGGTTGGCCTGCACGTACTGGTCCATCTTCAGCAGCTGGCGCAGCTTGCGCTGGCTCAGCACCGGCGAGTTGAGGATGACGTGGTTCACCGTCTCCGGGCCGGCATGGAAGATGTTGGTCTCCTTGCCGAGCTGGGTGGACAGGGACATCGCGCAGTCTTCGCGCAGCGGATCGATCGGCGGGTTGGTGACCTGCGCAAAGGCCTGGCGGAAATAGTCGTACAGCGGACGGCTGCGCTGGCTCAGCACCGCCATCGGTGTGTCGTCGCCCATCGAGCCGGTGGCTTCCTGCTCGGTCTCGGCCAGTGGCCGCAGCACCTGTTCCACTTCCTCGCTGCTGAGCTGGTAGAGCTTGTGATAGCTGCGCAGGGTGGCTTCGTCGAACGGCTCTTCCACCAGCGACGGGTCGATCAGTTCGGTCTGCAGGTAGGTCACGCCCTGCTGCAGCCACTGCTTGTACGGCGCGCGACCGCGGTTGATGCGGTCCACCGCGTCCGAATCGAGCAGGTCGCCGCGCTTGAGGTCGATGGCCACCATTTCGCCGGGGCCGAGCTTGCCCTTGCGCACCACGCGCTCGGTCGGCACTTCCCACACGCCGGCTTCGGAGGCGACCAGGAAGTGGCGGTCGGCGGTGAGCATCCAGCGCGCCGGGCGCAGGCCGTTGCGGTCCAGCGTGCACACCGCGTAGCGGCTGTCGCAGGCGACGATGCCGGCCGGGCCGTCCCACGGCTCGCTGTTGAGGCCGTGGAATTCGTAGAAGGCTGCCAGGTCGGGGTCCTTGAACTCCAGCGACTGGGTGGCCGGCGGCACCAGGATGCGCAGCGCCTGGATCAGCTCCATGCCACCGGCAACCATCAGCTCCAGCATGTTGTCCAGGCTCTGCGAATCCGAACCGTGCATGGAGATCACCGGATCGAATTCGGCGATGTCGAAGCGTGGCGTCTTCCACACCTTGCTGCGCGCCTGCGCCCAGCGACGGTTGCCTTCGATGGTGTTGATCTCGCCGTTGTGGGCGAGCATCCGGAACGGGTGCGCCAGCGGCCAGCGCGGCAGCGTGTTGGTGGAGAAGCGCTGGTGGAACACGATCGCGCTGGAGGCCAGTTCGCGGCGTTGCAGGTCGGGGAAGAAGCGGCTGAGCTTGTCCGGCAGCACCATGCCCTTGTAGCTGATCGCATCCGGGGTGAGGGTGGTGACGTAGAAGTCGGCATGGTCGCGCAGCTGCTGTTCGCTGCGGCGACGGGCCAGGAACAGCGCCAGCGCGAAGCCGGCATCATCCTGGCCGACGCCGGCATCGACGAACACCTGCTCGATGCGTGGCAGGGTGTCGCGCGCCAGCTGGCCGCAGACGCTGTCGTCGGTGGGTACCTCGCGCCAGCCGGCGACCTTGCAGCCGACCGCTTCGACCTGCGCCTGCAGCTGCGTGCGGCAGGCGTGTGCAGCCTCGGCATCGTGCGGCAGGAACACCAGGCCGGCAGCGAAGCGTGCGGCGACGGCGATGCCGGCTTCACTGGCCAGCAGTTTCAGGAACGCATCGGGGCGGCGCAGCAGCAGGCCGCAGCCATCGCCGGTCAGGCCATCAGCGGCGACGCCGCCACGGTGGGTCATGCGCGAAAGCGCGGCGATGGCGGTATCAACCAACAGGCGCGAAGGTTGATCGTCGAGCTGGGCGACCATGCCAAATCCACAGGCATCGCGCTCGGAGCGCGGGTCGTAAAGCCCTTGGCGGTTGCGGGGGGCCATCTCTACCTCGATGCGTATAGGGTTGGCGGCGACACTCGTCCCCGCTCATTCCCTGGAGCGCATCGTGAGGCCACCGGATGCCTCGACTAGATCACAGGTTGCTGCAGCGCCGCAATACACGGTTGCAGGTGCAACAGAACGCGCCGGCATCCCGTGCCGGCGCGCGGTCGGGCTCAGCCGCAGCGCACGCCGCTGACCAGGCCCTTGTCGTCCACTTCGATGTTCAGGCGGTCGCCGAGGAACTCCATGGTGGCGACGTCATTGGGCTTCATGACGCGCAGCTGGTGGGCACCGGCATCTTCCTGCGCCTGCTTGCCCAGCGCGTCGGCGTAGGCCTGGCCGACCAGGCTCTGCACCTGGCTGGCATCGCAGGTGCCGACCGGCGGTGCCTCGGTGGCCTTGCCGGTTTCGTCGGCCGGTGCCTTGGCGGCTTCGGCCGCCTGCTGGGCATGGGCAGTGGCCGAATCCTGTTCATCCAGCGCCGGAGCCTGGCAGGCGGTCAGGGCCAGCACGGCCGGCAGCAGCAGGGCGGAGAGCGAACGGGCGCGAATCGGGAACGACATCATGACTCCGGAAGGGATTGTGAAAGCCCGAGCATAGCGGCGAACCGACCCTCACGTGTTTGTCTTCTGTTATCGACAGGTTCGCGGCATCGCGACGGCGACACTGCGGTCATGCCAACCTCCTCTACCCCCGAACGACAGGCCGCGCGCGCGGCCGGCCTGCGCTATGTCGATGACACCCAGCCAGGCATCAGCCGGCGTCGCGCCGGCAAGGGCTTCAGTTACCGCGATGCCGATGGCCACGCGGTTCGCGATGCCGCCACCCTGCAGCGCATCCGTGCGCTGGCGATTCCACCTGCGTATACCGCCGTGTGGATCTGCGCCCACGCCAATGGCCACCTGCAGGCCACCGGCCGCGATGCGCGTGGACGCAAGCAGTATCGCTACCATGCCGATTGGGCGAAGGAGCGCGATGCCGGCAAGTTCGACCGCATCATCGCCTTTGGCGAGGCATTGCCCACGCTGCGGCGGCGGCTGTCGCGCGATCTGAAGCAGCCCGGCTTCCCGCGCGACAAGGTGCTTGCGGTGGTGGTGGCCCTGCTGGCCGACACCCTGATGCGGGTGGGCAACAAAAGCTATGCACAGGAAAACAAATCCTACGGGCTGACAACGCTGCGCAACCGCCACCTGGACCTGCTGCGCGGTGGTCGCGTGCGCATGCGCTTCCGGGGCAAATCCGGGCAGTTGCACGAGGTGGTGGTGGGCGATCGGCGGCTGGGCACGCTGGTGCGCGGCATCCAGCAGCTGCCCGGGCAGGCGCTGTTCCAGTACCGCGACGACGAAGGCGCGCTGCAGCCGGTGGATTCCGGCGCGGTGAACGACTACCTGCGCGAGGTGATGGGCGAAGACTTCACCGCCAAGGACTTCCGCACCTGGGGCGGCACGCTGGCGGCGGTACAGGCATTGGCCGCCACCGAACTGCCGGAACCGGCCAGCCAGCGCGCGCTGGCCAAGGCGCAGCGCGAAGTGGTCTGCCAAGTGGCGGCACGGCTGGGCAACACGCCGGCCGTGTGCCGCAAGGCCTACATCGACCCGTGCGTGTTTGCCGGCTGGGAGCGGTGAGCTGGCCTCGCTGGCCGGCCTGCGCGGCCCGCGGCAGTGGGAGCAGGCCACCCTGAAAGTGCTGCGCCGGGCGCGGCGGCTCAGTCGCAGTCGTCAGCCGCAGTAGATCGCAACGATGTTGTTGGTCCGGCCCTTCTCGATGATCAGGCGGTCGCCGCCTTCGCTGGCCGGCGGCACCCTCGGGCCGTCGTGGCGCAGGACCCGCACGTGCAGGCTGTCGCTGTCCACGCGTGCGCGGGCCACAGTGGCGTCCGAGGCGGCCAGGCCCACCGCGCCGCGCACCCTGTCGCTATGGCACTGGCCGGAAATCACACCGTCGATCGGCTGCACCTGGGCCATCGGTGTGCTGCTGCAGGCGGCAAGGGCAAAGCAGGCGGCGGCGGTGGCGATGGCATGTTTCATGGAGGCACTCCTGGTGTGATTGCGTGCAGGGTGCGACGTCAGACGTGGTGGCGGAATGAATGCCGTGCACATCGTGGACACGGCGCGCTCACCGCCGCCAACAGCGTGGGTGGAGACACTGCAGGAGCGGCATGGGCCGCCCCCCGGTAGTGCCGGCCGCTGGCCGGCAGCCCCTTTCCCTCCCGAGGAGACCTGCATGGCCACCACCAGCAAGACCCCCGCCCGCCGTAAGGCATCGCCGAAAGTGCGCAAAGGCAGCACCCCGACCAAGACGGTCGCCGACCCTGATCGCCCGCGCGTGGTGAAGACCGCAACCCGCAAGGCAGCCGCCAGTGATCCACGGGCGGCACGCGTCGCTGCACGGCAGCGGCGCCTGCAGGACCAGGAGAAGGCCAAGGACGCCCGCGCGGCCAAGAAGGCAACGAAGAAGACCGCCACCCAGGCCGGCGCACGCCGGCAGCCGGAGGCGATGCCGGCACAGCAGCTGGCCAAGCCCGGGCACGAGCACGAACTGGAGCTGGCGCCCCGTTTCCTTGCGCCCGACTACAAGGGCAGCGGCAAGCTGCAGGGCATGCGTGCGATCGTCACCGGTGGCGACTCAGGCATTGGCCGTGCGGTGGCAGTGTTGTTCGCGCGCGAAGGTGCGGATGTGGCGGTACTGCACCTGGACGAGGCCGAAGACGCGGACATCACCCGCCAGCACGTGGAACGCGAAGGCGGCCGCTGCGTGGTGATCGCCGGCGATGTGCGCGATCCGCGTTTCTGCAACAAGGCCGTCAAGCAGGTGGCCAAGGCGTTCGGCGGCATCGACATCCTGGTCAACAACGCCGCGTTCCAACTGCACTGCGAGCGCCTGGAAGATCTGGAGGATGCGCACCTGCAGGAAACCCTGCAGACCAACATCGGCGGTTACATCCAGATGGCGCGTGCGGTACTGCCGCATCTGGGCGAAGGCGCCAGCATCATCAACACCGGCTCGGAAACGGGGATCTTCGGCAGCAAGGCGCTGATCGACTACTCGGCCACCAAGGGCGCGATCCATGCGTTCACCAAGGCGCTGGCCAGCCAGCTGCTGCCGCGCGGCATCCGCGTGAACTGCGTGGCGCCGGGGCCGGTATGGACGCCGCTGAACCCCGCCGACAAGCAGGCCGAAGACGTGGCGGAGTTTGGCAAGGACAGCGACATGGGCCGGCCTGCACAGCCTGAAGAGCTGTCACCGGCGTATGTGTTCCTGGCCTCTCCGGCCTGTGCCAGTTACATCAGTGGGGTGATCCTGCCGGTGATGGGCGGGCCACGGGGCTGAGTGATGGCGTGATCTGCCTGAATGCGGCGTGGCGGCGAAGGTGTGCGGTGCGTCAAAAAGCCCCAGCAGGTGGCTGGGGTAGGCTGACTCCGTACTGATCACGTCCAAGGAACGACCATGCCCGAGATGGATATCGATGCGGCGGCCAACGAAGTCGTCGCCCTGCTGCGACAGAACGACGCGCGCGCTGCAGCCGCCCGCCTGAACGCCCTGCACGACGGGCAGAGCGCCGTGGTGCAGGAAGCGCTGGATCGCTACGTGTCGGTGCGCGCCGCCACCGAGCTTGAGACATTGCGGCGCAGCGGAGGTGTTGCCGCAGCTGATGCGACGACGGTGAACCCGATGCTGGACCGTCTGAGCAACGCGGAGCGTCCACCACGGATGCCCGACGCGGCTGAGACCGCAGGCCTGAGCCAGGCCCAGCATTACGACGTTTATGGCAGCATCGTGGCCCAGCGCGGCAACACCGCGGCGAATGACGCGATGGCGACGCAGGACCGCGTGGTGCTGGGGCTGCGCGACGAGAACCGCACCACCGAGGCACGTGGGCGTGGCGTTTACGACGACCGCATCGTAGTGCTGTGGAAGGATGCGCAGGGCCAAGGCCATGTGCGCGAGTTCAACCAGGCCACGACCGAGCCGACCGCCCAGTACGACGGTCATGCCAAGACCACGCCGCGCAGCCCGGGGTTCGGCAATGTGGCGCCACGCACCAAGACCGAGGGTGAGGATGTCAACGGCGACCGGGTCAAGGACCTCGGACGCCTGGGCGAAGGCACTACGGAGATGCGCGCGACTACTCATCCACGCAATGGCCATCCCGATGAGTTCGCGCTGCGTCCTTCGCAGGATGCAATCACGGCGGGCACCGGACGGGTGGAGCGCGACAGCAATGGCGACGGCTGGTTCGATGCGCGCGATACCCAGGGCGTGCAGGACCTCAACGACACCTTCAAGATCCATCGCGGCAGCCGGTCCAACACCGATTCGGCCGGCTGCCAGACCATCGGCGGCGGCGAGTACGACGACTTCGTGTCGACGGTGCGCGGCACGCCTGGGCAGAACCGCTGGCAGTACGTGCTGACCTCGGTTGCACCCGGCCAGGCGCGCGAGCTGGGGCAGGATGTGCCGCTCGCGGCCAACGACGATCCCCGTCAGCCGCAGCATCGCGACCATGCCCTGCAGCAGCAGATCAGCACCCGCCTGCACGCCCTGGGTGGACGCTACGCCGAGCATGCCGACGACTACAGTCTGGTGATGCTGCGCGAAGCGAAGGCCGCGGGCATCACCCGGGTCGACCAGATCGTGGCCAGCAATCCCAGTGCTGGACGTGCGGCGGGCGAAACACTGTTCCTGGTGCAGGGCAGTCCGGGCTATCCTGCGGCGCTGCGCGCAGGGGTCAATGCGGCCGAGGTGCGCGAGACCGCAGTGGAATCCAGCCTGCGCCAGCTGCAGCAGCAATCGCGCGAACAGGCTGCACCTGTGCCCGCGCCGGCACAGCAGCAGGAAGCGCCGGCGATGGGAGGGCGTTGAGTGATGATCCGATCACACCTGAGTCTGACCGTTTCATTGATGCTGCTGCTGGCCTGCAGCGCCTGCGCGCCCGCTGGAGAGCGCGTCGCACCGGTAGCGCCTGCCGCCAGCTCACCGGCGAAACCGGAGGCCTTGCCTTTGCAGACCCTGCCCGCTGATCGCGGATTGCCCGCACTGCCGGAAGCCTCTGGCAGCGCCCACCCCGGCGGCCGCTGCGAAGCACTGCCGGAACCGGCCAGGCAGGTGCTGGCGCAGTTGAAGTGCAAGGTGGAGGGCGCCAGCAAGGTGCAGGTGCTTTCCATTCCAGCGCAGGGTGGCCAGCAGGACTTCATGGTTACCGACAGCAGCGGGCCGCGTTTCCGCTACTGGATGCGGTCGTTCTCCGGCAGTGGCGGTACCACCGGGTATCTGGTGCAGCTGCAGGACTGCCCGGCAACCACCACGGGCATGCGCGCCTACATCGCAGAGGGAGCCGCACCGCTGCAGGATGTCACCGCATCCATCCTGGCGCAGGCCGGGTTGCCCGATGCGGCGACCATGACGGCCTACGAGGACAAGGGCGCGGGCGATCTGTTCGCCTTCATCGGCGTGCTGGACAAAGTGCCCGTGCTGCGTTGGGTGGCCGAAGCCGACCCCGAACAGCCACTGACCGCCGATGCACGCAGCTTCGACCATGGCAATGCCATGCACGGCGGTTTCCTGCGCTGGAACCAGGATCACTTTGAAGTGTCCAGGACCGTGCCGGCCGGGTTATGGCCCTGCGATGACAGCCCGCTATTGCCGTGCCAGGGCGACCCGTTCGTGACCGGGCGTTGAGGCATCGCGCGCATAGAAATCGGCAATGCGTGGAATGAACTGCTGTGGATTGGCACCGACAAGATTGGTCAGTACCACCACCGCCACGCCGCGCTCGGGATAGACCACGAAGGCCGAGCGCGCACCGCCGATACCGGCCACCTGAAGGTCGGGCGATGCGTGCAACACCGGCCAGCCACCCGCCCACGGGCCGGCACGGCCATCCGCCAGGCGCTCTACGCTCCACATCCGCCGCAGGGCCGTCTCCGGCAGCAGGCGGCCTTCGGTCAGCGCGACCAGCCAGCGCGCGGTGTCGTCGGCGGTGGTGAGGATGCCGCCACCCGCCCACAGCGAAGGCGGTATGTCGTAGAACCAATGCGACAGGCGGGACGGCGCATCTACATCGTCGGTGGCACGCGGGGCCAGGCTGTACATCGTCGCAGCATCCGGAATCAGGTCGTAGCTGTCGCCGAAGGTGGTGCGGGCCATCCGCGCGCTGCTGAACTGGCCGGTGGCGAGGAAACGTTCGTAGGGCATGCCGGATTGCTGCGCGATGATCCGTGCCAGCAATACGTAGTTGGTCTGGTTGTAGGCGAAGCGCTGCCCAGGCGCCGCTTCCAGCGGTCGAGCTGTCACCGCCGCCCATGCCTGTGCTTCGGAACCTCCGCCCAGCAGCCCGTTCGCATCAAGGATGTCCGGAAGGCCGGAGGTATGCGCCAGCAGCTGGTGTACGCGTACGTCTCTCCACGCTGGCGGAAGATCACCCAGATATCGCGAGGCCGGCGCGTCCAGATCCAGCTGCCCTTGCTGAGCCAGCTGCGCGGCAGCCACGCCGGTAAACGCCTTGGTGGCCGAATTGAGCGGGAAGCGGGTGTCCCGCGAGGCAAGCACGCCGTTCTCGACGTTGGCCAGGCCGTAGGCTTCGGAGAGCACGATCTGCCCGTCCTTGACCACCGCGACCTGCAGCCCGGGGATGCGCTGCTCCAGCATGATCTGGCGGATCAGGCGGCGGGTCTGGTCGTTGGCCTGGTCCTGGCTGGCAGAGACGGCGGCGAAGGGCAGGGCACTGATGAGCATGAGCACGACTCGGAGCGTTGGGCGGAACATGCGGAATTCCAGCGGGCGTTGCGAATCGGATGCAGACAGCGCGTCGAAGGTTTAAGCGCTCGGTGCCCTACCGTTCGTCGGCCCGTGACTTCCGGGGGGTTGACTACAGCTGTCGTCAAGCTGACAGTGGCGACACGTGTAGTCAAGGGAGTGGTGTCATGCGCGGCAAGACCATCGGGGACCAGGAACTGGCCCTGCTGCAGTACATCGATGAACATGCGCCGGCCAGTGTCGGCGAGGTCGCCAGTGGCTACGGCGAGGCCCGCGGGCTGGCCCGCTCCACTGTGCTGACGATGATGGAGCGCCTGCGGGCGAAGGGGTATCTTCAGCGCCGGCAACAGGACGGTATCTACCGCTACCAGGCCACCCGCGGCCCGCAGAGCGTGCTGCAGGGCGCGGTGGCGCAGTTTGTCGACAACACCCTGCAGGGCTCGGTGTCGCCGTTCGTGGCCTATCTGTCGCAGCGGCAGAAGGTCAGCGACAACGAACTGGCCGAACTGGAAGCGCTGGTCGCCCAACTCCAATCGCGTCGCCACGAGGGCTGAGCCATGGACACCACGATGCTGATCCCGATGCTGGAACGCCTGGGCTGGACCAGCCTGCAGACCGTGCTGCTGGTAGCCCTGGTATATGGCGTGTGCCGCGCGCTGCCGTCACTGTCGGCGGCGACCCGCTGCCGCCTGTGGTGGCTGGTATCGCTGCAGGCCGTGCTTGGCCTGTTCTGGAGCCAGCCGCTGCAGCTGGCCTGGCTGCCCGCACCGCAGGCGGTGGCGATGACCGCAACCGATGCGGCTGCCGACGTGGTCTATCCGCTGGCCCCGGAAGCCTCGGCGCAGCTGCTGGCGACGATGCCGATGCCTGCAGCAGACACGCCAGCAGTGGCGTGGTGGGCCATCGCACTGGCCGGCCTGTGGATGTCCGGCGTGCTGTTGACGGCCCTGCGCACCCTCGGTGAGTGGCGTCGCTGTCGCGCGCTGCTGGCAGCGGCCTATCCCTGCGAGGACCAGGCGTTGGTGCAGGCCCTGCAGTTGGCTTCCGATGCACATGGTGTGCGGCCTGCGCCGCGGTTGTGGATGAGCACGCAGGTGGACGCACCGCAGCTGGTCGGTCCGTTCCGCCCGGTGCTGCTGTTGCCGGCTGGCGAGAACGCCCTGCAGGGCGACGCGCTCGACCTGGCCCTGACCCACGAACTGCAGCACCTGCAGCGGCGGGACCTGCAGTGGGGCCTGCTGCCTGCGCTGGCCCAGCACCTGTTCTTCTTCCATCCGCTGCTGCGCCTGTCGGTGCGTGAATATGCACAAGCGCGCGAAGAAGCGGTGGACGCAGCGGTGGTGGGCCAGCACGCTGCCAGCCGCCAGGCCTATGGCCGTCTGTTGCTGCAGCTGGGGGTGGCACCGCAGCCGCACCTGGGCGTGGCCAGTGCCGCACCGGATGCCACCAGCCTCAAGCGTCGCCTGCTCTCGCTGCAGCCGCGCCGGGCCTGCCCCCGCATCCTGGCGATGGCGCTGACTGCTGTGGTGGTGGTGGTGGGCGTGGCGCC